>JADFXE010000091.1:3851-4286 GCA_015233705.1 Candidatus Omnitrophota bacterium | reverse complement strand
CGCTGTGCCCAAGCTTCTGATCGTAGACGATGAGATCGATGTCCGCGAATTTGCCGGTAATTTTTTCCGCAAGCGCGGGATCCAGGTCCTTTTGGCGTCGAGCGGTGCCGAGGCTTTGAGGATCATCGCAGCGGAAAGGCCTGACCTGGTGCTTCTGGATATCCGCATGGAGGAGATGAGCGGGATCGAGGTCCTGCGTAAGGTTCGCTCCTCCGGCGACCAGACGCGCATCATCATGGTCTCGGGAGTGGAAGACGATACCATTGTCGCCGAGGCCAAATCGGCCGGTGTCCTTGCCTTTGTGCATAAACCGCTGGTCCTGGAAGAATTGCAGAACATTGTCCTTCGTGAGATTGGTCCTCACCCATGATAGCGACGAAGATAGATTACAAAAAGGAGCTTGAGGAAGCCAGCCGGGGCATGATCATGATTCAT
>JADFXE010000091.1:3402-3779 GCA_015233705.1 Candidatus Omnitrophota bacterium | reverse complement strand
TATGTCCTGGCAGTCTCGCGGGGTGACGCCGGCGAGCGCATTCCTGAGAATTTTGTCCGCTTCGAAAAGAACCATCCGCTGATCAAGATCTTCTTCGAGAAGGAATACAAATATTTGATCAGTAACCGTAACGCGCTTCTGGTGGATGACCTGAACAAGCTCATCTGGCGCGAGAGCGTTATTGAAGGCGTGAACGGCACGCGTGAGCTTTTGCACCAGGTCAGCGACCAGATGCCGATGCTTAACAGCGTCGCTTGTGTGCCGGCCTTTTACCGGCATCAGCTTCTGGCCGTGCTTCTGTTGGGTGCCAAGAAGGACGGCGAGCGGCTGGAGCAGGATGAGCTGGATTTCTTCTCGGCCCTGGCCTCCGACGTGGC
>JADFXE010000091.1:2898-3387 GCA_015233705.1 Candidatus Omnitrophota bacterium | reverse complement strand
GTAATCTTTTTGTCCAGACCGCGATCGCGCTTGGTTCGGCGATCGAAGCCAAGGACCCCTACACGCACGGGCATACGGAACGAGTGACGCATTACGCGCGGTTGATCGCCCAGCACATGGTTACCAACGGATCGCTGGAGGCGCCGCCAAAATTCTTCGAGAACCTTTATATCGCCAGCCTTCTTCACGACATCGGCAAGATCGCTATTCCCGAGACGATCCTGATGAAGCGTGATCTGTTAACGCCGGAGGAGTTCGCGGTCATGCGTACACATTCGGCGCGCGGCGCGGAGATCCTGGCGCGGGTCACGGATTTTGAAGGCTGCGTGGCCGGTGTCAGACATCATCATGAAAAGTATAATGGCTCGGGTTATCCCGACGGACTTAAGGGTGAAGATATTCCTATCATTGCCGCTATCATCGCCGTGGCAGATACATATGACGCCATGACGACCGACCGCCCTTACCGCAAGGGATTCCCCAAAGATG
>JADFXE010000091.1:0-2888 GCA_015233705.1 Candidatus Omnitrophota bacterium | reverse complement strand
CCAGTGTTCGGGGACGATCTTCAATCCCCGGGCCGCGACCGCGATCATCGAGTTATATGCCAAAGGTGAGGTTTAGCGCCCGCGGCTTTTGTGCCACGGCGTTCTTGTTATTACGAAGTAAGAAGGAGGTGCCTCGTGTCCAATGATGGTATAACAGCGATCAATGAGATGGTCCGCAAGGAAAGCGCCTTTGTGGGCGCGATCATGATGGAGGCCCAGAAGGTCATCGTCGGGCAGAAATATCTTCTGGAGCGCCTTGTCGTCGGCCTTCTGGCCAACGGCCATGTTTTGGTGGAAGGTGTGCCAGGCCTGGCCAAGACGACCGCGGTCAAGACTTTTGCGGAGACCCTGCAGGCGCGCTTTCAGCGCATCCAGTTCACGCCGGACATGCTGCCGGCCGACCTGACTGGAACGCTCATCTACGATCAGCGTACCGGAGTTTTTTCCGTCAAGAAGGGGCCGATCTTTGCCAACATCATCCTGGCGGATGAGATCAACCGTGCGCCGGCCAAGGTGCAGAGCGCGCTTCTGGAGGCCATGCAGGAGCGTCAGGTCACCATCGGTGAGGAGACGCTCAAACTGGAGGATCCGTTTTTGGTCATGGCAACCCAGAATCCCATCGAGCAGGAGGGAACGTATCCTCTGCCTGAGGCCCAGGTCGACCGTTTCATGCTCAAGGTCAAGGTGACCTATCCTTCCAAGCAGGAGGAAGGCGAGATCCTCAGGCGCATGGCGTTCACGGATAAGAAGATCGCGGTTAACCGCATCGTGACCCCGCAGGACATTGTCCGGGTGAGGAGCGTCGTTGACCAGATCTACATGGATGAGAAACTGCAGCAGTATATCGTTGACATCGTCGAGGCAACGCGCTCGCCGGAGAAACATAATCTTTCAGACCTGAAGGCCTTTATTCAGTACGGGGCGAGCCCCCGCGCCACCATTTTTCTGGCGCTCGCTTCCAAGGCCTATGCCTTTATCCAGGGGCGCGGGTATGTGACTCCGCAGGATGTGAAATCCATCGGTCTGGATGTGCTCCGTCACCGTGTCGTCCCCAGCTACGAGGCCGAGGCAGAGAACAAGACCGCTGAAGACCTGGTGCGCAGGATATTTGAGGAAGTTAAAGTCCCTTAAAAGTCAGCGGGCAGCTGTTAGCTGTCAGCAGATCTTCGGCTGACTGCTGACTGTTGACAGCTGACTTTTTATGATCCCTAAAACCCTTTTTGACAAAGTCCGCCGTATCGAGATCGTGACCAATCGCCTGGTCACGGACGTCTTTGCCGGCCAGTACCATAGTGTTTTCAAGGGCCGCGGCATCGAATTCGACGAGGTCCGCGAGTACCAGCCGGGGGATGATGTCCGCACCATTGACTGGAACGTCACGGCCCGCACCGGCAAGCCTCACATCAAGAAGTTCGTCGAGGAGCGTGAACTGACCGTTATGCTTTTGGTCGATGCCTCGCCTTCGTGCCACTTTGCCAGCGTCAATCAGCTCAAGAGCCGCCTGGCCGCCGAGATTGCCGCGGTCCTGGCCTTTGCCGCGATCCGCAATAACGACAAGATCGGGCTGGTGTTATGTACCGATACCGTTGAGAGATTCATCCCGCCGCGTAAGGGCAAAAGCCATGTGCTCAGGCTTATCCGCGAGGTGCTTTCTTTCAAGGCCAAGGGGCGGGGTACGGAGATCGGCGCGGCGCTCGAATTCTTAAGCAAGGTCACGACCCGAAAATCGGTTTGTTTCCTGATCTCTGACTTTTTTGAGCCTGCGGATTATGGCGACGGCCGGCCGCGTTTTTCTAAAGCGCTCTCGATCGCCAACCGCCGGCATGATGTCATTGCGGTCACATTGAATGATCCGCGCGAAAAGACGCTGGTCGACTGCGGTTTGGTTGAGCTGCGCGATGCCGAGACCGGAGGAATGGTGACAGTTGATACCTCTGATGGGAATTTCCGTAAGTCTTACGCCGAGCGTGCGGCTTTGAGGTTGGAGGCGCGTTCGCGTCTCTTTCGCTCTATGGGGCTGGACCATATCGATATCTGGACGGATGTTCCTTTCGCGGATGAGCTGGTAAAATTCTTTGCTATGCGGCGCAGGAGGGCCAGATGATGACAGATTCTTTGCCTGACGTCCGTCCGCCGGTCGCGATCCCATCGGATTGGTGGTGGCTGTGGATATTCGTGGCCGTGGCGATCATTTTTGCCCTGGTGTGGGGTGCGCTGAGGTTTCTGCGTCACCGCAGGAATAATATGCCACCCGTACCGCCGAAAAGTCCATGGGAGATTGCCTTCGAATCTTTTGATGCCTTGGAAAAAGGGAAGCTGGCCTCCGAAGGGCGGATCAAGGAGTATTATTCCCTGTTGTCAGATATCGTCAGGCGTTACATTGAGGATCGTTTCGCGATCCGGGCGCCGGAGATGACCACCGAGGAGTTCATGGACCGTGCGCGCCGTTCCGCTCAGCTTTCGGATGCGCATAAGATGTTCCTGCGCGATTTTTTGGATGCCAGCGACAGGGTCAAGTTCGCGCGCTTTGTCCCGTCTATGGATGGTATGAAAGACAGCCTTCGTCTGGCTCGGCGCTTTGTGCAGGAGACTGTGCCAGTCGAGAAACCGGTTGATTCCCAGAAAACGACCTGAGATATGGAATTCAAGACACCTTTATTCTTCATTCTGATCCCCTTGGTCCTGCCGCTGTTGGTCTGGGCTTATTTTCGTCACCGGCCGGCTGCTTTCCTTTTTTCATCTTCGCCGCTTTTTTCCGGCCTTAAGCCGACTTGGAAGATGCGGCTTCAGCACGTGCCGTTCTTCCTGCGGCTTCTGGTGGTCGTGCTTTTTATCGTTGCGCTGGCCGGGCCGCGCAAGCCTTTGCAGGAAAGCAAATCATCCGTCGA
>JADFXE010000020.1:17596-18084 GCA_015233705.1 Candidatus Omnitrophota bacterium | reverse complement strand
GCAGTTTCAATATCTGTGCGGTCAGCGAAGCCTTCTGCACCTCGATGGCATCCACCTGCTCACGGGTCACATACCGGGCACCGGCCCCCTGCTGCGCAGCCTGATTGAGCTGGACCTGGATGCTGTTAAAAACCTCGACCGCCTTGCGATATTCGTCCAGGTAAGGTTTGCCGTCCACTTCCGCCAATAACTGGCCGGCCTGCACCCGATCTCCTTCATTCACATAATATTTGACCGGACCCCGGGCAGGGGCGACGAGGACTCTCTGTTCCTGTCTGCCGACCGCGGCCAGGGTCCGGGCCCGTCCCCGAATGCTCCCGAACTGATCCCGGGCGTCTTCAGGCGGCAACATCTGCGCTTCAACCTTCACCATCTGTCCGGCCGGAACCGTCTCCGAAGGCACCACGACGAACGAAACGATCGCGCCGGTCTTTTGCGGATTGACCTGCCAATCCACACTGACGATACTGCGAACAGGCTGACCGTTA
>JADFXE010000020.1:17140-17579 GCA_015233705.1 Candidatus Omnitrophota bacterium | reverse complement strand
TCTGTGTCAGCGGCATCTCAACGGTAAATCGCACCCGCTGGCTGTCAAAATAATTCAGGGTCGTCGCGCCCTTGTTTACGGTCATGCCATTACTGATCAAGATCTCCTTGATGGAAAGGTCGCACGGCGCCCGGAAGACCTGGACAGCGGATTCCTGCTCAAGGTGGACCAGCTGTTGGCGGAGCTTGAGGACCTTCTCCTCGACAGGGGCAACCTCGAGCGTTGTTGTCGCTTTTCTCTCCTGTAAGGCTTTCAGAGAAGCCAGTCTGCCTTCCTCAATACGCAGCTGCTGAACCAGATCTTCCCGCTGCCGCACCAGTTCAGGACTGCCCAGGGTAAAAATAACATCGCCGGCCTGATATTCTTTCTTGCCTTGATCCAGACCCGTAATAATCCCGCCGGTCTGCGCCACCAGACTCAAGGCATCCGGGGAAACAGT
>JADFXE010000020.1:14446-17130 GCA_015233705.1 Candidatus Omnitrophota bacterium | reverse complement strand
GATGATACGGCTCAGGCGCAATCACGGGCATCGGTGCATCTTCGGACAGCCGCAATCTGTTCTCAACAACCTGCTCCCCACGCTGGTCTTCCTGCAGACGACGAGCCTTCTCTTCCGGCCTCTCCAGCGGCTCCACGAGCTCATCGCTGATCAAACTTTTCCCCGCACTCCGACTCACATCCGCTATCCGAACATGAGGCGTTTGCAGGCCATCCCGATCATTGAAAGCCGTGGCGTGAGCAGAGGCAATGAACGGCGCTGCGGCCAGAAGTCCCAGCAAAATCTTCTTGGAAACACCCTGGGGCACCAACGAAAAGGTTAAGCGAAAGAAGCTGCCCAAAGCCGACACGACCCTGGAACCAAAAGAGGACGCTGGCCGGAAATCGATCTTCTGTGCAGCATCCTCGAAGGAAAACCCTCCCGAAAAGTATTTCCGGGGGATCACTTCCTGTTTCTCCGGGTCATACTCCTCCCGGATCATGTTATACACCCCCTGCTTCAACGCCGCCAAATACTGCTCATAGATCTGCTGGCTGGCGCTGTGGTCACTGGTCTCGATGCCTGCTATTTTCTTCTGATCTGCGTAGACCTTATTAACAATACTGCCTTTAAGATGACGCTTGAACCAGATCGCGAGGATCAGGGCGTGATACATCTGTCTTAATTCGGCGAACGTCGGGCCTTCATTCACCTCACGTTCGATCTCTGGAACGATTACCTCCCGGACAAGATCGGAACACAATCCGCTGACCTTTTTGGAATCGCCCTCCAGGACAGCGTGGTCCGGAGCGATCTTTTTCATGCTCCAGTAATCTTCATCCAGCATCACCTTAAGATGACTCTCAGAAATGAACGCCGCCCCTTCCTTCTCATACACCACTGCGCTTTCAGGGACGATCCAGACCTTGTTGACCGTGTCCAAAGGAATATCGATATCGCCATATTCCTTCCTGACCCTGGCCGTCACCTGCTCCCAAAACTTCTTTCCCAGGTCATGGTCGGGGTTAGTCATGGAGGCCGCCAGCTGCTTGAGGAGGTAATCCTGCCGCAGCATATCCGTTGCCGTCGCTGTTACTCCGAAATCAGCGTTCACGATCCGGTCCGGTTCGGCGGGAGAAAGGTTGACCCAAAGGTCTTTTTCAGGGATGGTCAGGAACGTCAGGAAATACTTGATCAGCGTTCTGGACTGACTCTCATCAACATTTCCAGACCGGCCGGAGTCCACCAGAAAGTTGATCTTGAACTGGTCATTTTGATCGAGCGATATGGCCTTGAGGATCGGAGCAGAACTGATTGTCGACGGAAGAAAATCCACCGCGACAGGGGGAAGGCTTTGGGCGCACGCCGCCTGAGAACTGAGCAGATCACTGACATAGATCAGCAGCACGACCCAGATCAAGGCGCGGAACCAGGGTCGCCATCCATGGCGCTGAACACTGTGGGGATCTCTTTGTCGAAGGATTCGCAACATATTCTTTCCAGACTGCATTCCGGATGAAAGTCCTTGTCTGGAATCAGGATAAGCGCCAAGCAAAATCATCTCTTCATCTGGAGTAAGTATATTCAATGTTTATTACAAACATGTTTAGAACCTGTGAATTCTTTGTGAACCATTACTTTTTGTGTTGTTTTATTGCATAAAATGATGTATCTTTCTGAAAAACAAAGGAGAGGACCATCAATACCCCGAAGATATCCCCCCAAACGTGGGCCAATCTGGCCACAGCAACCATTGCGCTGCTAGCGCTCCTGGGAACGATAGCGATTGTTATGCAGGTCCGCCTCCTGGGTCAGGAGATCGCTGCCCTACAACAAACGACAGCCCGTCAGATCGCGCAACAGGATGAAACCCTGGCCACAACAAAGAAAGATATGGAAGGCTTGTTAAAGCTGATCACGTCCTGTCAGAATGATTTGTTCCGCGAACAGGACCGGGGAGAAAAGCTGGAAGGCGATCTACAAAAGACAAGAGAGACTGAAGCGGCGCTGACAAAACATCTGGACGACATGAACACAGCGGAGAACGAATGGAAAAAGGATTTTGTCGCCTCGCTCCTTAAATTGGAAGCCAAGACCACGAATGCGATCACTGAACAGGAAAAGATGGGCAGCGATCTGGACACTATGAAAGAATATCTGACCGCCCAAAAGATCGAAGAACTTCGCGACGAGGCGGAGGCCATCAAGAAGTCGATCGAAAAGCCCGCCCCGCCCAAGGCACCGGCAACAGACAGAGAATCTCTGATCAGGGAACTTCGCCCCAGTCTATTTCCCTAGAAATACACGGCACCCGGAAGCACTACTCCAGAGCCAGCTGCAGAAGACCAGACCCTACGTCTTCCTCGATGACGTTATCTGTTCTTACGCTGTCAGACTGTCTGAGGTCAATCCTTAAATAAGGATATCCCGAACGCTCCCGAATCCAGGTCCTGGCGGAAAACTGGAACCATCCGGTAATCGCCCTCACCAGGCCAATATCATAACCTAGCCGCTGACTTTCATTTTCCTGATAACGATCCACCTCGGCCATCACCCGGGCGTCCTCCAGAAAAAACGATGGGATTCTTAATAGATCCATAAAACCTTCCTGCATGACCACTGTTCTGCACACGACAATCTATTCATACGCCGGCCTCTTGCCTCCGGCGTTCTTTTTCATGCTCCGCACCGGTTTCTTAACACGA
>JADFXE010000020.1:5299-14409 GCA_015233705.1 Candidatus Omnitrophota bacterium | reverse complement strand
TCTCCGGCCGCCCGTTCAGATCCGATATCAAATCCAGCCTTCTCGCTCTCGACCCATTTATACCTGTCGATCTCCTGCAGGACTTCCTCACGCTGCAGCAGATCGTTCTTATCCGCTTTGGCCATAACCGTCTCCTCTGATCCAACCCTATCAAGTTCTCAATTCACATTCCGTTCAACCCTGACACCAGATGACGGCTTGTACTGCCTGGCCCAGATCTTGGCGACCTGCAGCAGCCAAGCGCCGCCCTTATGCTGTGCGGCACGATCTGCCGGACACATCACCCGTTCTCTTGTGTCGTAACCTATCCGACGAGAAAAATGTTTTGTATTATCCATAAAATCACCCTCAACAGCGCCACTATGACAAACTCTTATTAACAACACATGAACCTTGTGTTAACTTTCTGCAAACTCAGGCTTCTTTGCTGTCCTGACTGAAACGATATCCAACCCCGGTCACGGTCTCAATAAGCTTGCCTGCGTTCCCGAGCTTCTCCCGCACGCGCTTGATGTGGGTATCCACGGTACGGGTGTACACCTCAGCCGAGATGCCCCAGACATCATCCAGAAGCTTCTCCCTTGTCTGCACCCGGCCGCGGCGCCTGATGAACGTCATCAACAGCTTGAATTCCATGGGTGAAAATTCGACCGGCCGGCCCTCAACCAGGACCCGGTGAGCGGCCAGATCCATCCGGATCACATCGACCTCAAGGACATCTTCCGCCGATTCATCGCTTCCCTTCCGACGGAGGATCGTCCTGACACGCAGGGTCAGCTCTCGCAGGCTGAAGGGTTTGACCACATAATCATCCGCGCCCAGCTCAAGCCCGACCACACGGTCAACCTCTCCGCCCTTGGCTGTGAGCATAAGGATCGAAATGTTCTTGTAACGGTCATCTTTCTTGAGATTACGGCAGATCTCAAAGCCATCCTGTCCCGGGAGCATCACATCAAGAATGATCAGGTCCGGCCTGGAGCGCTCCAACGCCTTAAAGACACCATTGCCATCAAAGACCTGGGAACAGTCATGGCCCGCCTTCTCCAGGTTATAGCGAACAAGGCGGGAAATATCCTTGTCATCTTCGACAATAAGAACTTTCTTTTTTTCCATAGGGTCCTTACAAAAATGATCGCGGAGATCGCTTCTGAAGAAAAACCGGGCTTAAGAAGACTTCTCTACCGTGTAGATAGTATCAACTGCCCATGAATAAGTCGTTATATCTTTGTGAACTGGCTGTGAATTCTTACCCAGCGCTGGATTCTTATCCGACGCTCAAAACACGAAAGGCACCAATATAACCGGACCATTGGTGCCTTCGGATTTAGCGTGATCGTAAGGTTAGGCGGATCACCAGTCCACCGGGAAATAATCTTTTAGAAACCTGCCGCACCAGTGCTTGCCGGTCAGGATGCCGTCAAAGAACGGGTCGCACACCCGCGCCGCACCGTCGACAATATCCAGCGGCGGCTGAAAATCGTGCTCCTGCTGCTTGCGCAAAGACAGCGCGTGCGGATCTTCGTCCGTCACCCAGCCGGTATCCACCGCGTTCATGAAGATGCCGTATTTCGCCAGATCGCTCGCCGAAGTATGCGTCAGCATATTAAGCGCGGCCTTGGCCATGTTCGTGTGCGGATGCCGGTCGGTCTTCACGAAACGATGGAACTTCCCTTCCATGGCCGAGACATTCACAATATGTTTCCGTCCCGTATTGTCCCGCTTCATCATCCAGGACAGCTTGTTGCACAACACAAACGGCGCGATCGAATTGACCAGCTGCAGCTCGATCATCTCGGAGGTCGGGATATCACCGAGCTTAAGTCGCCAGCTGTTGGTCTCGCGCAGGTCCACCTGCTGAAGGTCCGCGTCGAGCTTCCCGTCAGGAAAAACCTTTTCAACGGACAAAGACTGATCGTGAACATACGGGATCTGGGAAAGCGCAGCCGAGGAGGACAGCCCTACGCCCGGCACTTTACCGTTCCAGGACACCGGCAGGTCAGTCTCGCGCGCCCGCGAAAAACTGTGATGCCGCAGCCCCAGCTCTTTCTTACAATCCTCGAAAGGACGCAGCAGTCCCTGCACAGGCTCTGGCAAGTCCTGGAAATGCAACGCTTCATTGGCCATCATGTGCGCATAGAATCCCGGCGGGCGGCGCACGGTCTGCGCCGCATTGTTGATCAACAGGTCCAGGCGGTCATATTTCTGCTCGATGAACTTGCAGAAGATCTCGACGCTCGGCGTGTGACGCAGGTCCAGCCCGTAGACATGCAGCCGGTCGCCCCACTCGGCGAAATCCTTTTCGCGGGCATAGCGTAGAGCGCTGTCCACCGGAAAACGGGTCGTGGCAATGACCCGCGCACCGGCCCTGAGCATCATGAGCGCGGCCTGATAACCGATCTTGAGGCGAGACCCGGTGATAAGCGCGACCTGACCGACCAGCGAGGCGGTCTGAAAGCGTTTGGCGTAGTTAAATTCCGCGCATTTCGGGCACATCGAATCATAAAAGAAATGGACCTGGATAAATTCCTGCTTGCAGACATAACAGGGACGCGGCTTGTGCAGTTTGGCATCCTGTTCGGCCGCCTGACGGTCCGAACCTTCAATACGCGCCGGTGCGGCAAACACCGCGGCCTCGCGGGCCGAGCGGATCCCCGTCGAGGCGCGCACGCGCCGTTCATGCGCATTGATCTTCTGGTGCTTGACCTGCCGCCTGGCACGCGCCCGCCGCTGAATCTCTTCCTTGTCAGGACGAGACAGCTGCCCCGCCGCGGTCTTGAGCGCGATCAACTGCTCATCTGGAACCTGGGCCAGCAAGGCGCGATCCCTGACCAGGCCTTCCAACACCTGAAGACAGTGCTGGATATCCTTTTCTGAAGGCGCGGACTCTGGTGTCTTGTCAGTCTCTTTCATGGAATATATCGAGGCGGGGATCAGGGATCAAATTTATAATTTATTGTACTTGGTGTGCCGGCCCTTGCACTTGGCGACCGGATATTTGAGCGCGTTCTTTGCCATCTTGGAGGCGATCGCCCGGGGCAGGTCGATCTGAAGGTCATGCGCCAGCTCGAAAAGATACCAGGCCACATCCGCCAGTTCATCGGCGAGCTCGTCCTTGCAATCCCGGCCATGCTGCTCGACCTCGGCCGCAGACTTCCACTGAAAATGTTCCAGCACCTCGGCGACCTCCAGCACCAGAGACAAAGCCACATCCTTGTGATTGTGGAACTGCTTCCAGTCCCGCTCATCGCGGAAGGCCATCATCTTGGCTGTAATGTCCTGGATCTCACCCATCGAACTCTCCTGCGTCGGTTGAAAACGCCAAAGTCTACCACCGGGATCAAGAGGTGTCTACCATTGAAATCCACAACCTCCAGGGTCAATCACAGCCTCCCCTCTTCGCGCCACCGGAACATCGTGACTCGCCAGAACCGCATTTGGAACAGCCATCGCCTTCCCTGAATGCTTTTCGCATATAGGAAACCATACCAACAACAGCAATCCCGAAAAGAATAAATACCACGATCATTTCCATAAAACGCTCCCTTCTATATGATTAGTCTATCTGAACCCCAAAAACATACCGCCCTGATAGACAATAAACGAAACAATCCACGCCAGCGTCAGACTGTAACCCACGGCAAACAGCGTCCATTTCAGCGACCCCAGCTCGCGCCACATGGCTCCGAGCGCGCCGACGCAGGGAATATAGATCAGCGTGAACAGCATGAAGGACAGGGCGGCCAGTGGCGTCATATCCTGCTTTAAGGCATTACGCAAGCCCGCACTTTCATGGGTTACTTTCCCCCCGGCCTGGTAAAGAACGCCGAAAGTCGACACAACGATCTCCTTAGCCGCGACGCCGGTCAGAAGCGCGACGCCGCCTTTCCAGCCGAATCCTAACGGCTTCAGGACCGGCTCAATGAATTTCCCGGCGCGCCCTGCATAGCTTTGCGACATGGTATCAGTCACGGCCAGACTCCCCGGAGAATTGACCGGCCTGGGAAAAGCGGTCACAAACCAGATAAGGATGGCTGCGATCAGAATCAATCCGCCGACTTTTCTCAGGAAGATCGATCCCTTTTCCCACATGTGGATCAGATAACTCTGCAAACTGGGAATACGGTACGGCGGAAGTTCCATCACAAAAGGCGCGGCCTCTCCTTTAAAAAGCGTCTTGCGAAACAACTGCCCCAGCAGGATCGCGAGCACAATGCCCGTCAAATAAATACCGAATATCACGTTGCCAGCGTTCCTGCCAAAGAACGTGCCGGCCAGAAGAATATAAACCGGCAGCCGCGCGCTGCAGCTGATCAAGGGATTGATCAGAATCGTCAGCATCCGGTCGGTCTTGTTCTCCAGCGCCCGCGTGCTGATGATCGCGGTCGTATTGCATCCAAAGCCCATGATCATGGGGATAAAACTTTTTCCATGGAGACCCAGCGTATGCATGACCCGGTCCATGATAAAAGCCGCGCGCGCCATATAGCCCGTGTCCTCGAACAGTGAAATAAAAAGGAACAAGATCAGAATGTTCGGCAGAAATCCGATGACCCCGCCTGCTCCGGATATGATCCCGTTCACGAACAGGTCTTTCAGAATCCCGTTCGGCATCACGCTGGAAACAAACGTGCTGATCAGGCCCACCAGTCCGTTGATCCAGGCCATAGGATAGGCGCCCAGATTAAAGGTCGTCTGGAACATGATCCATAACAATCCCAGCATGATCGGTATCCCGAGAAAGCGGTTGGTCAGCACTCGGTCGATCCTATCCGAAAGTTCCACGCGATCCATAGCGCGGTGGCTGTAGGTCTCGGCCAAAACTCCTTTCACAAAACCATAGCGGGCATCGGCCAGGATCGTCTCAGACACATCGTTAAGAATGTTCTCAATCTGCGAATGGCTGGCATTCACCTGGGCCATGATCTTTTCCGTATTCTCCAATTTATCGTCCACCTCCTCAGCCACTTGCTTGTCATGCTCCAGAAGCTTCACCGCCAGCCAACGGGTGGAATATGTTTCCCTTAAAAGCAGATCCTCCTTCAATTCCACCTGGATCTTGACGATCTCCTCCTCAACCTCGGCCCCGTAATTGATGTGAATATAACGGGACAGCGGCGCCTTGGATTCCTTAATGGCCACCGCCTCCTGGATCAGCTCCTGAATGCCAACTCCCGACGTCCCAATGGTATTAACGACCGGCATTCCCAGAAGTTCGCTCAGTTTCTTACGGTCGATCACAATGCCCTTGTGCTCGGCCTCGTCAGTCATATTCAACGCCACAACCGCCTTGCAGCCAAGTTCGATCAACTGGGTTGTCAAATAAAGATTCCGATCAAGATTGGTCGAGTCGATCACATTGATGATCACATCCGGATTTTCGTTAATGATGTAGTCGCGGGCCACTAGTTCTTCCATGGAAAAAGCGGTCAAGCTGTAGGTCCCCGGAAGATCCACCACCTCAACGGCATATTCTCCGAAATTCAAATACCCTTCCTTCTTCTCAACCGTGACACCGGCCCAGTTACCGACATGCTGACGGGAGCCGGTCAGTGCGTTGAAAATACAAGTCTTACCCGCATTGGGATTCCCGCATAGAGCGATCCTCAAGGTCTTTTTCTCACTCGACGTTGCCTGAGGATCTTCCACGTAGACGTCATTCGCCTCTTCTCTCCTGAGGGACAGATGATACCCCTTAAGGACCAATTCCATAGGGTCGCCCAGAGGCGCCTGCTTCTGGACATGGATCTCCGTGCCGCGGATAAAGCCCATTTCCAAAAGGCGCTTTTTGATGTTCTTGTCACCGGTCACTTTAACGACCTTGCAAGTTCCCTTGACCGCCACATCAGATAATTTCACGACCCCCATACACCCTCCTTAGTGATATTGATAACCACTATCAATTAGTAATTAAAAAATTTTATCCCTTACATTTTTTACAAATGCCGTAAAGCTCCATCCGGTGGCGCTGAGGAAAAAATCCATTGTCCTTGAACAGCTTCTCCTGAAGACGCTCGATCTGAGGGTCCACTACCTCCACAAAACGACCGCACTTGGTGCAGATCAAATGGTCATGGTGCACATCATCGCCAGCGTGTTCGTAGCGACAAACCCCATCCTCGCATTTCAGCTCCAAACACAGGCCCGCCTCGCACAGCAAACGGAGAGTGCGATAGATCGTGGCATAACCGATCCCGGAATATTTCCTCTGGACGATCTTGTAGATCTCGTTGGCCGTGAGGTGCTTGGTGCCCTGGAGAACGATCTCAAGGATCTTCATCCTCTGATCGCTGAGCTTGAGCCCTTCCTGGGCAAGGTAATCCTGGAATGATCGCTTGTCTTTTTCGGTGAGCATGCCTTGCGCCTGTCTGTCTGAACCTGAGAATCATTATCAAATTAATGGCTGATTGGCATTTTGTCCAGAGAAAATTTATTTTTGAACTCGGGTTTTAATACTGACATTAAAATAACCGTGCCGCAAGCGCGGGAATTGCTCCCGCAGCTTCTGCATGACAACACCCATGCCCAAAAATTTCTCCTTTGGGTCGACCTTCATGTATTTAAAATACCGCTGCGGATCGTAATTCAGATTCCGCCATTGGATCATGTCCACCTTGTAAGTCCGCACCAGGCGGACCAGCGCCTTGAACTCAGCCGCCCCATCCGTGAAGCCTGGCATGACCAGATAATTAAGCGACACAAACTTCCTATGACGCTCGGCGAGCGCGATCGACCGGCAGACATCCGCAAAACCATAACCTCGCGGCGCGTAGTAACGATGATAAAACTCCTCTTGCGCGCTGTTCAGGCTAACACGGATGCTGTCGAGTCCAGCGTAGAACAATTCTTCCAATGCCGAAGTCCGGCTGGCATTGGTGTTCATGTGAATGGTGCCGCGCGACGTTTTCTGACGGATGATCCTGATCGCCTGACGGATAACCTTGGCCGCCAGGAGCGGCTCTCCTTCGCATCCCTGGCCGAAACTGACAATCGGATTGCGCGCATCGTCGATGTGAACAAGCGCCACTTCAGCCACCTCTTCCGCCGTTGGCGCAAATGTCAGACGCTCCTGGGTCGCCTGGCAGGAACCCTTGGGCTGGAATGAAATGCATCCCAAGCAGCTCGCGTTACATTGCGGCGAGGTGGGCAGCGGACACTCATACCGGGTGAAAAAGAAATTGATCGCGTTCGGGCAGAAATTCTTCCGGGCGCAATTGGCCAGATGCCTGATCAAACGATTGGACGTTGACTTGAACCTCTGAATGGAACGATCAAGCGCCGCGCAATCCAGATCAGAAAGGTCATGCACCTTGCGCCGGTCCACCTGCACGGCAGCCACAAAGAACTTGCCGTGATGATACGCGACCGGCGCGTAGGAATACAACGGCAACAGCTTTGCCGACGGCGCCTCAACGTAGGCCGCGGTCTGCAACTGGGTATAACCCGGAGGGATGAAAGCCGCGACCGCGCTAAAATCCCTGAGCACCTCATAGGCACTTGTCTGCGTATTGAACGCGACCGAATGCCGATCCGGCAGAAAGAAAAGATTGCTGCCCCGCGGCAGCGGGATCATATCCTCAAGCTGCAAAGCGCGAACCTGCTGGCCGGCCTGACCGCAGGCAATAAACCCGGGCAAATCGTAAATCTTTTTGGTCTTATCAGCCACCAGGAGGGTTGCTTCTCTGTTGGATCTCTTCATTGGATTCCCTGCAAAACTGGTCCGCGCCAGTTACTTGACCTCACCCATAAGCGTGATCTCTTCACGGTCATGATACAACTGCCGCATGGATAGCAACCGGCAATACGGCAAAAGGCCTGTCTTTCCATCGCGGATCTCCTCGATAAGCGCGATCGGATCCCGCCGGCCGACCTTCAGGTTCACAATAAAATAACGGCACCACTTCCGGCCCAGCCATTTCCGCAAAAGCTCAACGATCATCTCCGGCTTTTCCAGGACATCGCACAGTAGCCAGTCGACCGGCGCCGGCCCGGCGTGCTGATAGGTCAGCGCATCTGTCATCAGATGCTTCATCCTGGGATGCGACTTGACCGGCTCCCGCAGCGGCCCATTATCAACCGCGATCACGCTGGCGCCACGCTTAAGCGCGCTCAGGCTCCAGCCTCCCGGAGCGGCTCCCAGATCAACGACGGTCTCGCCGTCCTTGGGTGCCCGCGCAAAAATATGGAACGCCTCCTCCAGTTTAAGATACGACCGCGACGGTGATTGCGGGTCCAGCTTCATGCGCTGCTGCCCTTGCGACATGGCCTGAAAAGACACCAGCGCTTTGTTGAAGTCTGTGACAAAAACAAAGAACCCTTCACCAGGCTCCGGCCCTTGCGGAATACTGTCCTGGGCCAACTTGGCAACCCGGGACATTTTCTTACGGAAAGCCTCAAGCCAACGCTCCCTGAGTGTGTCAGTGTAGCGACCCAGTTTCTCGTCGCCAAAGGAAAAAAAGCGAAGCCCCCACGGCGCTGTCGTTTGCCGCTGTCCCAGATGCTTCACAAAGACATCCACCAGCGCCTTCGCAAAAGCATTGGTAGATTCGGCCTGAACTTCCGTCGGGCTCTGAAGAATATCACAGGCAAAACACAATCCGCCATCACGCTGAAGCGCGGCAACATCCGCCCCCTCGGCCAGGACCCAGCCCTTGCCATCCGCCTGCGATGTAAAGCCGCAGGCCGCGACCTCACGGATGAGGACCTTCTCAAAACCTTCCTTGCTGGTCAGCAGGATCTTCATAAATGGCATGCGCGCCCCCTACGGCGACGTTGTTTCAATGCCGACCGTTGCGCTCGTATCCTGAAGCGTATCAAGGCTGGCGTGCTTCGTCTCCCTGGAACATAAAAGAGCAATGAAAGTAAGCACTGCCAGCGCCGATAAATAGAGCCCTACAGAACCGACACCGTGATTCCTGGCCAGCCAGACTGCGGCAAAAGGCGTCAGTGCCGCTCCGAGGATCGAGGCCACATTGTAGGAAATGCCCGAACCCGTGTAGCGCACATTCGTCGGAAAAAGCTCCGGAAGGATGGCTGACATCGGGCCGAACGACAGCCCCATCAACGCCATGCCGAAGCACAGGAACAAAAGCATGAGCCCCAGGTTCGCCCCT
>JADFXE010000020.1:0-5258 GCA_015233705.1 Candidatus Omnitrophota bacterium | reverse complement strand
TACGGAAAGAAAGTCCGAAAAGAATGATAAGTGCGGTCACGACCAATAAAATACTGCGGCGGCCAAACCGGTCCGCCAGCCAGCCGGACACGGGAACCATCCCGGCAAAAAAAAGCACGGACAGAAGCTGAAGCACCAAAAAATTACGATACCCGATCCCCAGAAATCCCATTTCCGTCTTACCGATGGCGTAAGACAGGATCCAGGTGGTCATCAGATAAAACACGCCGTAAGTCGCCAGCATGATAAAAGTACCCAGAACAAGCTCCTTCAAATAATGTCTGAACACAACAGCCAGCGGCTGCTTGAGTTTTTCACCGCGCGCCATGGCGCGGGCAAAAACCGGCGTCTCCTCCAGCCTGAAGCGGACATACAGCCCGATCGCCACCATGACAAAAGACGCCAGGAACGGAATCCGCCATCCCCAGGAGAGAAAATTGCCCTGAAGCTGCGCCTGGGCAGAATTGTACTGGAACAGGATGGTCAAAAGCAGAAAGAATCCATTGGCCAGGATGAAGCCGAAGGGCGCGCCCAACTGCGGCCACATCGCAGCCCAGGCCCGCTTCCCTTCCCTGGCCGTCTCGGTCGCCAGGAGCGCCGCGCCTGACCACTCACCGCCGAGGCCAAGTCCCTGACAGAAACGCAGGACCGTCAGTAAAGCCGGGGCCCACAGGCCGATCTGGATGACGGTCGGAAGAAGTCCGATCAGAAAAGTGGCCACACCCATGGTCAGAAGCGAACCGACCAGGGTGGCCTTGCGCCCGATCCGGTCACCGAAATGCCCAAAAAGGATTGAGCCGATCGGCCGCGCCACAAAGGCGACACCAAAGGTAGCCATGGACGCCAGAAGGGAAGCTCCGGCATCGCTCTTGGGAAAGAAAAGAAGCGGGAAGACTGAGACCGCGGCCGTGGCGTAGATATAAAAATCGTAAAATTCGATAGTCGTGCCGACCATGCTGGCCATCACGATGCGACTCTGCGGCACTCCGGAGCCGGCATCAGATCCGGCGCTCACTGGGGCAATGTCTGACAAGAAATCCCTCCTCGAAGATCTCATTCACGAAAAAGCTTTTCTGTTGATCGCCTCCATAATATCACATGACAACTGAAGCGCAACCAAAGACAGAATTCGCTACTCTCCCGGCGGAGCAAAGAAAAAGCCCTCACAGCTTATCGAGCTGCAAGGGCTTTAAGAAACAACTTTTGAATAAACAATTACTTCTTTTCAGGTGCCGGCGGTGTCTCGACCTTAATATCAGCCTTAGGCTCAGCCACAGGCTCAGGCTTAAGAACCCTTACGCCCGCAGATTCATCAGTCCCGGCCTTCAGCTTGATCCTGACCCTATCCCCGGCCTGAACCTTTGCCGCCGCCTTGGCGCTAATCTTGATCGTCCGCGTCTCCCCGGTCTTCTCTTCCTTGACGAGCATGGTGTTGGCCTTGGTATCAACGGAAACGACCAAAGCAACGATCCGGTCAAACTTCCCATCTCCCTTTTTGCCGCTCGCCTTTGCCGCAAAACTCGGCACAGCCAGACCTGCCACAAACAGCACCGTTAGAATAATTCCCAGAATCTTTTTCACAACAAACTCCTTTCTTATAATTGAACCCGAACTTTATCCTCTGCAAATTCTGATGCTAATATTTGGTTCATTCTAGCATCAATTTGGCAACATGCACCTAGTTCGTAAAAAATCCTGGATCAGCGCGCCCCCGAACTATTGATCCTCTGTCAGCTGGAACGGATCCACGCCAGCATCAATGAGCGCCACCCATGCGGTCGAGGCAACACTTAGGATCTCCTTATTATGGGAGAACCAGCCGAACGGGATCCAGTCTCTCCGGGAAGAATACGAGTAGGCCTCGCGCCCCCCGGAAAGACGGTAACGAAAAGCATCAACGCCCCGCCGCATGATGTGCTCCTCCTCGTCAAGCTCGCGGGAATACGAGCCGTCCAGGTTTTCATAATATTCCCTAAGCCTGCGTACGGCCAGGATCGCGCCCGCGGTCCACTCAACAGACAGGCGGTTGTGTTCGCTACTAAAACCGACCCCCAATATCTTTCCCTCGGGATCCAGAACCCCGGACATCTTTTTTGTCTGCTCCCAGATCCGCCGGGCGGCGCCAGCGCCAAACCACTCGTCCAGCACGCGCGGCCCCAGGATCGCCACCGCCCAATTCTGAACATCCGTCGCAAATAATTCGTCATTAGGTTTCCAGGCGCCATCCCGAAAATGCATCCCCTGAAAGAATACGCCGTTCTTCTCATCCCATGCGGAATGAAGATAGTCCTCGATCCGACTCATCGCTCTCCGGTATTTCTCCTCACCCGTGATCTTCCAGAGCATCCGGAACGCCGCATACCAGGAGAAATTATTCTCTGTCGAGATCTCCTCGTAATACCACCGGTGATAATCCGGGAACAGCGCGCCGACATCCTGCTCTCCGCCAGCCGGCTGGGCCGCAGCAAGGTGAACTTTATGCGCTATCTCATCGAGCTTTTCAGCGATCTTTTCTGAGGACAATGCCGGGTCAATATCGATCAGGTGATAATACGTGCCCAGCGGTGCCATCCGGATGCCGCCATTATCCGCCTGAAGGACCAGCGCCGCCCGCGCAAGCTCCTCGGCCAGACGGAAGACATCGGAATCCGTGTCGACCTTTCCCTGAGGGGCCTCACGCTCCAGGACATGCAACGCAGCCATGACCACCCAGGCATTCTCGCCGGCGATCGGTTTCCAGTCCTCCCAATGGAGATAGGACGAATTGGGAAATCCCTTGAACTCTTGCTTGCCATCCAGAGGATCCGGGGCCAGGTACTGCCCATGAGCATTCAGGATCCGGAACAAGAACCCGCGCTGTCCCGGCCTGAGGCGATCTAACGTGACCGCTTCAGGATCACGGGGATCATAAATAAAAATCTGCCGGCCAGAGCCTGTCCGAATATCGGTCAACTCCCCTAAAGAGCCTTTCCAGTAATACTGGTCCGGCTTCTGTGCCATGAGCAGGTCATCCGTTCTGCCTGTATAGGCAAGGACGATCTGCCACAAGGCCGCATCGTAGACAGAGATCCCGTCCTGAACAATCGTCCTTTCGATAATGCCGGTGATGGAGGACGGCTTGCCGATATGGCTCAAGGCTTCTTTCTCAGGAACGGCTGTCCCGAAACTGAGCGGCATACCGGTCTCAGGGCTGACGTTTTGCCGAAGCCAATTAAGCAACTTTTGATCAAAAAGATAGGACCGATCAGAGGCAAATGCCACCGTAGCAGACAAAAAGATCAAAAAGAATAATAAACGAACAACGCCCATTCTCAAACCTCGTGGCCTTGACACGAATGAACAAAAGCATAACACACAAAAACGTTCTCGACAGCTATCTTCCGCTCGCTCGCAGCAGAACCGGTCGAAAAAATTAAAAGAAGAAACCCTTGCAGCTCATTGAGTCACAAGGGTTTCTTAAATGGGACGCCACTCAGCGGCCGGTCATTTGCTCGAGCTTTTCAGGAGTTCTCCTCCACAGAGAATATTCGCTCTGAAAAACGGTGACCTGTTTACGAACAAAATCTTCAGGTTTTAGAACCTAACAACCTTGTAAAAGATACTTTTGGCCACTTCAGCCACAACCATATACGAAGTAACGATCACTCCCAAAATAACAAAATACATTGCCGGCATTTGAGTGAGACCCAATACACCAGCCAATGGCGTAAAAGGTAAGACCAGCGTAACACCGACAATGCCTAACGTGGCTATCAATAAAAATTTGCCAGGCATGCTTTTAAAAAATGGCCGCCGAGTCCGGATAACCAGAACGATCAGGGCCGCAGAAATAACTGATTCCAGGAACCAGCCAGTCCTGAATTGATCTTGGGTCGCATGCAAGACATATACCAGCACACCAAAGGTAAGAAAATCAAAGACAGAGCTTATGAACCCGAATACGATCATATATTTGCGTATGAACTGTATGTCCCATCTTCGGGGCAAGTCGACACTCTCGGCATCCACGCTATCGGTGGCAATGGCCATTTCCGGGAAGTCGGTCATCAAGTTGGTCATTAACACCTGTTTCGGCAATAACGGCAGAAAAGATAGGAATAACGACGCTCCAGCCATGCTGAACATGTTCCCGAAATTTGCACTCGTGGCCATAAACACATACTTGAGCGTATTGGTAAATGTCACACGGCCTTCCTTAACGCCTTGCACTAGAACGCCCAGATCCTTTTCCAGAAGCACAATATCAGCGGCTTCTTTGGCGACATCTACCGCACTCTCGACAGAAATGCCCACATCCGCCGCATGAAGGGCTGAGGCATCATTGATGCCGTCGCCCATATAACCGACCACATGCCCGGCTTTCTTGAGCGCCAAAATGATCCGTTCTTTTTGGTTGGGCTCGACCTCGGCAAAGATATGCACCGCGGTCACCCGTTTGATCAAGGCCGCATCGCTCATTTGACGCACATCAATCCCGCTCAGCACAACAGGATCAGCCAGCCCGACTTTTCGTCCCATGGTCTCGGCGACCGCACGGTTATCGCCGGTAATGATCTTTAAGGAAACGCCCAATTTCCGCAAAGCGCCGATCGTTTCCGTGATGTTGGGCTTGAGCGGATCGGCGAAGACCAGCAACCCTGAAAAAACCATGCCGGATTCATCGGCTTTAGTTATCTTGTCAGCTTTTAATTCTTTACAAGAAACACCCAAAACACGCAGCCCTTCCCTGCTCAATTCATCAGCACGCTGATGAATTTGTTCTTTGACGCTGGCGATGTCCGCTGTTTTCCCTTCTCCCATATCCACTGACGAGCAAACATCGAGAATATTTGCCAACGCGCCCTTGGTGGTCATCAGATGCCCATCACCCTTTGACACGAGAATGCTTAACCTTTTACGGGAAAAATCATAAGGGATCTCATCCGATTTCTGGTAACCCGCCAGATCAGGCTGCGGACAGGACCGGATCGCCCCATCGATCGGATTATTAAAACCTGTCTCATAGAAAGCATTCAAATACGCGAACAGCAAAACTTTATCGCTGGGCCGCCCAGTGACATCCTGCGCGGACTGCAAGGTCACGGTTCCTTGGGTCAGAGTACCGGTCTTATCGGAACACAGGACATTCATACTTCCAAAATTCTCGATCGAGGCCAACCGTTTAACAATGACTTTATGTTCGGCCATGCGTTTGGCCCCATGGGCCAGGTTTATGCTGATGATCGCAGGCAACAATTGCGGGGTCAACCCTACCGCCA
>JADFXE010000019.1:15794-18107 GCA_015233705.1 Candidatus Omnitrophota bacterium | reverse complement strand
ATGGAGCCCGACCTACAATCTTCCAGGGAAGGGGCGGGCGATTTGAGCGAATAAACCGTCCCAGCCGCTGAAATCATTAGTGCGTCGTACCCATTCAAAATTTCAAAGAACCTAATAATCTATCGCATTTTACAGGCGCTTTTGCTAACATTGGGCCATGTCGATCAACATCCCTGAAACAACAAAGCCGCGCGTGGTGATCATCGGCGCCGGATTTGCTGGGCTTGAGCTTGTCAAAGGCCTGCGCTCCCTGGGCGTCCAGGTCGTTCTTATCGACCAGAACAATCATCATGTCTTTCAGCCGCTGTTGTATCAGGTCGCGACTTCCGGCCTTGAGCCTGAGTCGATCGCCTATCCGGTCCGGGAGATCTTCCGGCATCAGAAGAATTTTCTTTTTCGCATGGCCGAGGTCCTGCAGATCAAGCCGGCTGAGAAATGTGTCGCGACCTCCATCGGCGATATTCCTTACGACTATCTGGTTGTGGCCACGGGTTCCAAGGCTAATTTTTTCGGGTTGAAGGATATGGAGATGCGTGCCATGTGCATGAAGACCATTCCCGACGCCATGGAACTCAGGAACATGATCCTTGAGAGTTTTGAGAAAGCGATCCTGACAGGCTCAGCTGAAGAGCAGGAACGTCTCATGACCTTTGTGATCATTGGCGGCGGCCCGACCGGCGTGGAGCTTGCCGGCGCGCTGGGGGAGATGCGGCGGATCGTTCTACCGCAGGACCATCCTGAGCTTGATTTCAAGAGGATGCGCATCTGTCTGGTCGATATGGAGGACCGGCTTTTGAAGGCCATGTCGTCTGAGGCGTCAAAGAGCGCCGAACGTTTTCTGGCCGAGCATGGCGTGGAGGTCTGTCTGGGTGCGCGGGTGCTTTCGTTTGACGGGGATAAGGTGACGCTTTCCAACGGCAAGGTCATTTATTCCCATAATATCGTGTGGGCCGCTGGTGTCATGGGTGCGGCTGTGGCGGGGTTGGGGGAAGGCGCGCTGGCTGGCGGTCGTATCAAAACCGATGTTTTCAATCGTGTTGCTGGCCATGAGAATATTTTTGCTATCGGCGATGTGGCCTGTGTCGTTTCCGAGAAAGCGCCTCGCGGCCATCCTATGCTGGCACCAGTCGCGGTTCAGCAGGCTAAGCTTCTGGCGTCCAATCTCAGGCGGATCCTGTGTAAGGACAGTGAGCTCAAGCCTTTTATTTATCAGGATCTCGGCGTCATGGCCACGGTCGGCAAGCATCACGCTGTTGCGGATCTCTTTTTCGGCAAGATCCAGGGTCTGTTGGCGTGGATGATCTGGGCCGGACTGCATCTGGCGATCATGGTTGGCGCCAGGAACAGGATCGTCACCATGATCAACTGGACCTGGAGTTATTTCCGTTACGACAGCGGCATGCGGCTTATTATTCGGCCGAGGGCAGGCAGGTGACTTTTTTGATTTCGGACGGTTGTCGTGTTAATATTGCCGGCATTCGAGGGAGATGAATATGAACATGGAAGACATTTATAAGGAATTGCTTCTGGCCTCTGGTGAGAACCTGGGCCGGGACGGCCTCAAGGCCACGCCCAAACGTGCGGCCAAGGCCTTTCAGTTCCTGACCGCGGGTTATCAGCAGGATGTCGAGCAGGTCATTAACGGCGCGATTTTTGAGTCGGACAATGACGAGATGATCATTGTCAAAGACATTGAAGTCTATTCCCTGTGCGAGCATCATCTTTTGCCGTTCTTCGGCAAGTGCCATGTCGGCTATATCCCGCGCGGCAAGGTGATGGGCTTGTCCAAGATTGCCAGGATCGTGGATGTTTTTGCCCGGCGCCTGCAGATCCAGGAGAATCTGACCAAGCAGATCGCGGATACGCTGATGAAGCATGTCGATGCCCGCGGGGTTGGCGTCGTCATCGAAGCGCAGCATTTGTGCATGATGATGCGGGGCGTGGAAAAGCAGAATTCGGTCATGAAGACATCCTGCATGCTGGGTACGTTCCGTTCGAACAATTCCACCCGAAGCGAGTTTTTGAGCCTTATCAGATGAAGACCGGTTCGCAGACCTCCATCCAGATCAACGATCTGAAGCTTAAGGTTATTGTCGGTACTTTGCCGCATGAGCGTGAGGTCTTGCAGGAGATCCTGGCGAACATCTCTTTTGAGTACGATGCCTCGCTGGCAGCCGAGACTGATGCTCTGGGGCATGCCGTGGATTATGCGGCTATCTATGGTAAGATTTTTCAAAAGGTTGCTGGAACTAAGTTTTTCTTGCTGGAGCGGCTGGCGGCCTTTATTCTGGGCCTTATTATGGAAGAGACGCG
>JADFXE010000019.1:6879-15784 GCA_015233705.1 Candidatus Omnitrophota bacterium | reverse complement strand
AATCGTTGCAGCGACCGTGGTCCTGGAAAAGTTCGGGGTTTTAGGCCAAGCCAGGTCAGTATCCGTCAAGATGTCGGCCCAGAGGTCTGAGCTGAAGGCTGACGGTGTTCGTTCAACAAGGTGCTATTGATGGGTTTTCTGATCCTTATTCTGTTTATCGGTCTGCCGGTGGCGGAAATTTACGTCATGGGTCGGGTGGCGGCTGAGATCGGGGGATGGAATACGTTCTCTCTTTTGATTTTTTCTGCGGTCTTTGGGCTTTATTTGACCAAGATCCAAGGTCGGGCAACGCTTGTGCGGGTTCAGCAGGCCCTGGCAGAAGGCCGGGCGCCAACGACCGAGATGCTGGATGGCCTTTTGATCTTCCTGGGAGGTGTTTTTTTTATCATTCCCGGCTTTATCAGCGACGTTCTGGGGCTTTTGCTGCTCTTTCCTTTGACCCGCTGGCTCTTCAAATACGCGCTTAAGGGAAGCCTGGTCAGCAATTATCGGGCCCGTACTTCTCGGGGCGAAGCGCTTCAGCCAAGGTCTTATCAGGGATTTGGCACAAAGAAGCAGGACGCCCAGGACGCCCAGATCGTGGAATGATCGTTTTGCTCAGAAATCTCGAAATTTTTCTTGCAAACTAAATTTCTGTTGATACTATATACGAGGTTTTTTCGGAAAAGGACTATATGAGACTAAAAGACGAAATTGCTTTCATCACCGGTTCGGCTCGCGGCATTGGCCGTGAGATCGCGGAAATGTTTGCCAAGGAAGGCGCTTTGGTCATTATTTCCGATATCAAGCCTGAGGATTGCCAGGTCACGGTTGATGAGTTCAAGTCTAAGGGCTATAAGGCTGATGCGGTTGCCTGTAACGTCACCAGTTCCGCTGATGTGGACCAGGCGGTTGACAAGATCATGGAAAAGCATGGCCGGATCGATATTTTGGTCAATAATGCGGGCATTACCCGCGATAATCTGTTCCTTCGTATGAAGGAAGAGGATTGGGATGCGGTCATTGCGGTCAACCTCAAAGGCACGTTCAATGCCTGCAAGGCAATCTCCAGGGTCATGCTCAAGGCCAGAAAAGGCAAGATCATCTCGATCGCATCTGTTATCGGCGTAATGGGCAATGCGGGTCAGGCGAATTATGCGGCCAGCAAGGCGGGTGTAATTGCCCTGACCAAGTCATTGGCCCGTGAGTTTGCTTCGCGCAGTATCACGGTCAATGCGGTGGCCCCGGGTTATATCAAGACCGCCATGACCGACAAGTTGAGCGATGAAGTCAAGAACAAGATTTTAGAGAGCGTGCCGCTCGGCCGTATGGGGTTGCCGGCAGATGTCGCGAACGTCTGTTTGTTCCTGGCGTCCAAGGAAGCGGATTACATCACCGGCCAGACCATCCTGGTGGATGGCGGCATGGTCATGTATTAAGGCGGGACAAGATTTCTGAGGAAGAACTTGTTGGCATGGCGCCGGATTGTTAAGATACTGCTTGATAATGAGGCGTCAATAAGGCAAGAATACAAAGGAAGATAAAAAGGAGGCATTTTCATGGCTGTCGCAGAAAAAGTTAAATCCATTATCGCTGAACAGTTGGGCGTGAAGATCGAGGAAGTCAAGCCCGAGGCATCTTTTATCGATGACCTTGGCGCCGATTCCCTTGATACGGTTGAGCTCATCATGGCTCTCGAGGAGGAGTTCAACGTCGAGATCCCGGATGAGGATGCCGAGAAGATGACCAAGGTCGGCGATGCGATCAAATATATCGAAAGCAAGACCGGTAACGCTTAATTAGTTTTTGGTTTACTGAATCGTTTTAAGCTACGCCAACCTGCCCCGGCACTTCCTGTCGGGGCAGCTCTTTTTACCCCGCCAACGGAAAGTCGTATTCATAAGGGTGCTGATGAATATCTTTCCGGGTGAGATGCCGCTAGGTATTCTGAAGGGGTGAGTTAAAATGAGCCATGTGCCTGCCTCCAGGCAAGGTGTGGGCTCCACAGGAAAAGAAGGCTTATGCAAAAAAGACGTGTTGTTGTCACAGGTATAGGTGTCGTTTCTCCTTTTGGATTGGGCATGGAGACATTCTGGGGTGCTTTGGTGGCCGGCAAGAGCGGTGTCGGTCCGATCACCAAGTTCGATGCCTCGCAGTTCGATACCAAGATCGCGGCTGAGGTGAAGGGTTACAGCGGGGAGGAGCATTTTGGAACAAAGGATGCCCGCAAGATCTCTCTTTTCATCCAGTATGCGGTCGTGGCGGCCCGTGAGGCTTTGCTGAACGCGAATTTTAAGATGGCCGAGGTTGATCCGCACCGTGTGGGTGTTGTGGTTGGTTCTGGCATTGGTTGCATTAAGTCAGCTGAAGAGGAATATCAGAAGTTTCTGGATAAGGGGCCGGGCCGCATTTCGCCGTTCTTTATTCCGAAAATGATCATTAATGAGGCCGCGGGTCAGGTATCGATGGATATCGGGGCCAAGGGTCTGGCGACCTGTTCGGTCACGGCGTGCGCGACGGGAACAACCTGTATTGGCGATGCGTTCAAGATGATCCAGTATGGCGAGATCGATGCGGCGTTTGCCGGTGGCACTGAGGCGGCTATTTCGATCCTGGGTATCGGCGGGTTCTGCGCGCTGCGCGCTTTGTCGACCCGTAATGATGCGCCTGAACAGGCCAGCCGTCCGTTCGACAAGGACCGTGATGGGTTCATTATGGGAGAAGGTGCTTGCGTTGTTGTTCTGGAAGAGCTGGGGTACCCAAAAAAAAGCGGGGCTAATATCCTTGCTGAGGTGGTGGGCTTTGGGCAGGCGTCTGATGCTTTTCACTCGACGGCGCCGGAAGATTCCGGTGAGGGAGCGGCGCGGGCCATGGTCCAGGCTGTCCAGTGGGGCGGCAATAAGCTGACGGACGTTGATTATATCAATGCCCACGGCACATCGACTTCATTGAACGACAAGATCGAATCTTTGGCGATCACCAAGGCGTTTGGCGATCATGCCAGGAAACTTGCAGTGAGCTCCACCAAGTCCATGACCGGGCATTTGCTTGGCGCGGCCGGGGCGATCGAGTTTGCGGCCTGCGTGTTGGCAATCCGTGATCAGATCATCCCCCCGACGATCAATTACACGACGCCGGACCCGGATTGCACGCTGGACTATGTGCCGAATCAGGCGCGTAAGGCCAAGGTCAACTTCGCGATTTCTAATTCGCTCGGTTTCGGCGGGCACAATGCGACAGTTGCGGTGAAGAAGTTTGTTGAATAAATGTTTAGCAGTGTCATTGCGAGGAGCGCAGCGACGAAGCAATCTTGTGGCCAGGTAAAGAGATTGCTTCGCCCAAACGACGTGCTCGCAATGACACGGAAAGCAGATGGCTGGGGTTTCTATGAATAATTACAAGATCGCTGTTATCGGCGGAGATGGTACAGGTCCTGAGGTTGTCCGTGAGGGGCTCAAGGTCATGGAGGCAGCGGCTTCCAAGTTCGGGTTCAAATATGAGCCGGTCAATTTTGATTTCGGCGGCGAGCGTTATATGCGGACCAAAGAGGTCCTGCCGGCGTCGGCGATCAGCGATCTCAAGGCATTTGACGCGATCTTTTTGGGCGCTATCGGCCATCCGGATGTCAAACCCGGCATATTAGAGAAGGGCATCCTTCTCAAGCTGCGTTTTGATCTGAACCAGTACATCAATTTGCGCCCGGTCCAGCTGTTTGACGAGCGTTTTTGTCCTCTTAAGGGCAAGGGGCCGGAGCACATCAATTTTACGGTCATCCGTGAGAATTCCGAAGGGCTTTACGCGGGTGCTGGCGGAAGTCTTTTCAAGGATACGCCCAATGAGGTCGCGGTCCAGGAGAGCATTAATACCCGTTTTGGCGTCGAGCGTTGTGTCCGGTATGCCTATGAATATGCCCGTAAGTACGGGCGCAAGGATCCCAAGCAGCTGACGCTGTGCGGCAAGACCAATGTCCTGACCTATGCCTTTGACCTGTGGCAGCGCGTGTTCAATGAGGTTGGCAAGGAATATGCGGATATCAAGACGGATTATGCCCACGTTGATGCGATCACTATGTGGTTTGTGAAGAATCCGGAGTGGTTTGATGTGATTGCGACGGACAATATGTTCGGCGATATCATCACGGACCTGGCAGCGATGATCCAGGGCGGGATGGGCATCGCGGCGGGCGGCAATATCAATCCCGACGGAGTTTCCATGTTCGAGCCGATCGGCGGTTCTGCGCCCAAGTATACGGGCAAGAATGTGATCAATCCGCTGGCAGCGATCGGCGCCGGTGCCATGCTTCTTCGTGAGGTTGGCGAGGCCAAGGCAGCGGATGCGATCGAGAAATCCATCCGCACGGTCGTGACGACCAAGATTAAAGATCTTGCGGCTGGCAAGATGGGTTATTCCACGACGGAAGTCGGGGATCTGGTGGTTAAAAGTCTGTAAAAGTCAACAGGTCAACGAGTCAACAAGTCACTAGGGGAAAACAGGAAGATCGGGCTTGCTGTTGGCCTGTAGATCTGTTGTCATGTTGACCTTATTTTCAAGGAGTTATTTATGAAACAGTATGTCGTTGCTATTCTCGGCGCTCGCTCCGCGGTGGGGCAGTGCATGTATGATATTGTCAAACAGCGCAAGTTCCCGGTTAAGGAACTGCGCCTGATCTCGCCCAGCGGCGCTAAAGGCGAGATGCACGGGCTTCCGCTTCTTTCCCTGACGGAAGATGTGTTCAAGGGTGTGGACGTGGTTCTGAGCTCGCCGGGTGCGGATATCAGCAAGATCTGGTCTCCGGTCGCGGCCAAGAACGGCGCGGTGGTTATCGACAACACCAGCCAGTTCCGCATGGACAAGGATGTTCCACTCGTCGTTCCTGAGGTCAATCCTGAGGATGTCAAGTGGCACAAGGGCATTATTGCCAATCCCAATTGTTCGACGATCCAGATGGTTGTGGCACTCAAGCCCCTTCATGATTACGCGAAGATCAAGCGCATCGTGGTTTCTACTTACCAGGCTATTTCCGGTGCCGGGTCAGAGGCGATCGATGAGATGAAGAACCAGCTTAAGGGCGACATGAAGCCCAGGAAGCTGGCGTATCAGATCCTGCACAATCTGATTCCGCAGATCGATGTCTTCATGGAGAACCATTACACCAAGGAAGAGATCAAGATGGTCAATGAGACCAAGAAGATCATGCACGACGAAGGGATCAAGGTGACCGCGACCTGTATCCGGGTTCCGGTCTTCAACGCGCATTCCGAATCGGTCAATATCGAGACCGAGAAGAAACTCACCCGTGCCAAGGTCATTGAGCTTTTGACCGGCGCTCCGGGCGTCATTGTGGTGGACGAGCCAGCGAACAAGAAATACCCCATGCCCATCGACGCTGATGGCAAGGATGAGACGTTTGTCGGCCGTATCCGTGAGGATGAGACCATTCCTAACGGCATCAACCTGTGGGTCGTTTCCGACAACCTTCGCAAAGGTGCGGCGCTTAACGCTGTCCAGATCGCGGAGAAGTTGGTCGAGTATAAAATGATCTAAAAGGTCGCAAAGTCACAAAGTCACAAGGTCACAAGATTCGGGGACGTGTGACATTGTGGCTTTGTGACATTGTGACTTTTATGCCTACTTTCAAGATCACCCTCGAATACGATGGCACTGACTTCAACGGCTGGCAGGTTCAGACCAATGCCAAACGCACGATCCAGGGTGAGATCGAAGCTGTTCTTTTCAAGATTTTCAAGAAACATATTTCAGTGATCGGCTCAGGGCGTACTGATAGCGGCGTGCATGCCAAAGGTCAGGTTGCACATTTTCGTGCCGAGACCGACATGCCGTCCGATGAGATCCAGCGCGCGCTCAATTACAACCTTCCCGGCGACATCAGCGTCCTTAAGGTGGAGGCAGCGGCTGATGATTTTCACGCCCAGTTTGATGCCAAGCGCAAGACCTATTCTTATACGATCCTTGCGCGTCAGTGGCCGTCAGCCCTTGAGCGCCGGCGCTGCCACTTTGTCCCGCGCAAGCTGAACGTAGCGCTGATGAAGAAAGAGGCCAGGGCGCTTGTCGGCAAGAAAGATTTCAAGAGTTTTGCCAACGTGAACCCTTCGCATAAGGGTGGTACGGTCCGCACGATCAGGCGTCTGCACATCCGCGTTCAAGGTGACTTCATTACGATCACGGTCGAAGGTGAGGGCTTTCTTTACAAGATGGTGCGCAATATCGTGGGAACGCTCCTGGAGGTCGGCGCCGGCCGTTTCCCGCCAGGCAGTGTCAAGGCCATGCTTTTGAAGAAAGATCGCCGCGCTGCGGGTCTGGCTGCGCCAGCCCATGGATTGTACCTCGAGGAGGTCAGGTATTGATATTGGCAATTTCCTGTTGACTTTTGAAAATTTGATGTTATATTTTAGGCTCATTATTTGACCCTTAACTTGAGAAGAGAGATGGCCATGGCAGTTCAGAAAACAACATTACCCAGGAAAAATGAGATTCAGCGCAAGCATGTTCTCGTCGATGCTGATGGCAAGACCCTCGGGCGTCTCGCGTCCAAGGTTGCTTCTGTCCTGCGCGGCAAGAACAAGACTATTTATACGCCCAGCATGGATCTTGGCGACAGCGTCATTATTATCAATGCCGAGAAAATCCGCGTGACCGGCAAGAAGATGACCGACAAGTTCTATGATCGGTATACCGGTTTTCATTCGGGGCTGAAGAGCGTCCGTTTTTCGGATATGCTGGCCAAGCATCCGACCAAGATCCTGGAATTGGCGATCAACCGCATGCTTCCCAAGACCAAGTTGGGTGATCGCATGAAGACAAGATTGTTCATTTACGCAGGGAAAGATCATCCGCATGCGGCCCAGAAGCCTGTTGCGCTCGACATTTAATTCGTTTAAAGGAGAGATGTTGAAATGGTAGAAGTTGTCAAGTATTCCGCTACAGGTCGTAGAAAGACATCGGCCGCCCGTGTGACGATAACGCCCGGAGCAGGGAAGATCACGATCAATAACCGCGGTTTTGAAGCGTATTTCCCACGCGAGACGGATCGCATCTTGGTTCTGTCGCCGCTCAAGCACACGAACCTTTTGAACAAGTTTGATTTTGATGTCAACGTGGTTGGCGGCGGCATGACCGGCCAGGCCGGCGCGCTCAGGATGGCGCTTTCCCGGGCCCTGGTGCTCTTTGATCAGAATACGAAATCAACACTGCGCAAGCATGTTTGCCTGACGCGTGATTCCCGCATGAAAGAACGTAAGAAGCCTGGGCAAAAGGGTGCGCGCAGGAAGTTCCAGTGGGTCAAGCGTTAAAGGGGGAATCCGCTTTTATCTCGTTTTAAAACAAGTACTTACAAAGCCCATTCCTCAAAACATTATTGACGGGATGGGCTTTTTCATTTAATATTACACACATAAATTAATATTAAAATTATATATATGATAAGAGTCGGCATCGTCGGAATCAGTGGTTTTTCGGGCAAGGTCCTGTTGGACATCCTTCTGGATCACAAGGATGTGCGGGTGACCTATGTGGCCGCGCATTCAACGACGGGACGGGTCGATGAGATCTGGCCTGAGTTCAAGAAGCGGACCGATCTGGTCTGCGCCAAATATGATGCCTCCGTCGCGATCGAGAATTGTGATCTGGTTTTTCTGGCGCTGCCGCACATGGAATCCATGAGCGTTGTTAGTCCGCTGCTGAAGGCCGGCAAAAAGGTCATTGACCTGAGTGCCGATTACCGGCTCAAGAAAAGCGCGCCTTACAAGAAGTGGTACGGCGGCGCTCACAAGGATGCGAAGAATCTCCGCAAGGCAGTGTACGGCCTTCCTGAGCTTTTTCGGCGGAAGATCGAGCGGGCGCAGCTGATCGCCAATCCAGGATGTTATCCGACGGCAGCGATCCTTGGGCTGGCGCCGTTTATTTCGATCTATCCGAAGAAGGTCCAGTCGGTCATTATTGATGCCAAATCCGGTGTTTCCGGCGCAGGGCGCAAGGTCGCGGAGGGGTTCATGTTCGGTTTTGTGAACGAGAACTTCAAGGCCTACCGGGTCCTCAATCATCAGCACACGCCCGAGATCGAGCAGTTCCTGACGATCCTCGCGAATAAGGGAGTTTCGGTGACGTTTGTACCGCATCTTTTGCCAGTGGACAGCGGCATTCTGGAAACGATCTATGTGACGCTAAACGAAAAAATGAGCGCAACCAAAATTCATGATCTTTATAAGAAATTTTACAAGACTGAGCCTTTCGTTCGGGTCCTGGATCTCGGCAAACAGGTCGAGCTCAGGAATGTAGTGAAGACGAATTTTTGCGACATTTCGCTGGCCGTGAGCGAGGATCAGAAGATGCTGGTCATCACCTCGGCCATTGATAATCTGGTCAAGGGCGCTTCGGGGCAGGCGGTGCAGAACCTGAACATCATGTGCGGTTTTAAGGAGTCGGAAGGACTGCTATGAAGATCATTAAAGGCGGGGTCACGTCCCCGAAGGGTTTTAAGGCAAACGGGTTTTGGGCTGGCATCAAGAAATCAGCCAAGCCGGATCTGGGGCTGATCTATTCGCCGACGCCGTGCGCGGCGGCCGCGGTCTTTACCAGGAATTCGGTTAAGGCGGCTCCGATCACGGTCTGCATGGATCATATTAAGGGCGGCCAGGCGCAGGCCTTGATCGCCAACAGCGGCAATGCCAATTGTTTTACCGGCGAATACGGCCTGATGTATGCCAGGAAGATGTGCGCGATCGTCGCAGAGAAGCTGGATATCAAAGAACGGTCAGTGCTTGTCATGTCGACGGGGATGATCGGCCGGCCGTTTCCCTACGAGAAGATCCGTGAGGCCGTGCCGCAGCTGGTCAAGGGGCTGAGCCCGGCCAAGGGCGCGAACTTTGCCAAGGCGATCATGACGACCGACCTGAAGGACAAGCAGGTC
>JADFXE010000019.1:0-6843 GCA_015233705.1 Candidatus Omnitrophota bacterium | reverse complement strand
CTCGGGCATGATCGAGCCGAACATGGCCACCATGCTGGCTGCGGTCACGACGGATGCGGCCGTGTTGCCGACGATCTTGAAGGCGGCGCTAAAAGAAGCAGTCGGCCTTTCTTTCAATTCGATCTCGGTCGACGGGTGCATGAGCACCAATGACATGGTCTCGGTCATGGCCAACGGCCTGGCCGGTAACCGGAAGATCTCTTCGGACGGGGAGGATTACAAGATCTTCGTCGAAGCGTTGAGCGCGGTATGTCTGAAATTGGCGCGGGACATTGTTTTTGACGGTGAGGGCGCCGAGCGGTTCTTTGAGATACGGATCACGGGTGCTGAGACCAAGAAGCAGGCGAAAGAGGTTGCTTTAAAGGTTGCCAACTCCAATCTGGTCAAGACCGCGGACTATGTGGACAATCCCAACTGGGGTCGCGTGGCGGCGGCGATCGGTGCTTGCGGGACCAGGGCCACGGAAACGACCTTGAAGATCGATTTTGCGGTCAAGAAGAACAATATCCTGATCAATGCGGACCTCGGTCTCGGCAAGGCGTCGGCGACCGTTTACAGTTGCGACCTTACTCACGGGTATATCGACATCAATGGAAGATATAATTAAAAAAGCCGACGTTCTCGTCGAGGCGATCCCCTACATCGACAAATTCCGCCGGAAGGTGTTTGTCATCAAGTACGGCGGGAGCATCCTGCATGACGATAAGATTCGTCGCGGGATCTTCGAGGACATCGTTTTTCTGAGCTTTGTCGGCATCCGGGTCATCCTGGTTCATGGCGGCGGGCCCAATATTTCCAGCCGCCTTAAGGAGATGGGTATTGAGCCCAGGTTCCATAACGGGATCCGCATCACGGATGAGAAGACGCTGCAGGTTGTCATAAAAGAGCTGGATGAGATCAATAATCAGATCGCCAAGGAGCTAAGGGCCCTGGGCGGCGATGTGACGGACCTCGACGGTGATGAGCATATCATCCATGTCGAGAAGAAGAAATCTGACCGTGACTTGGGATTTGTGGGCACGATCACCAATATCGAGTTCAAGCGTCTGGCCCGCCGCGTCCGCATGGGCCGGATCACCGTGATAGCGCCATTGGGTGAGAGCGTCGAGGAACAGCAGCCACATAATGTGAATGCCGATGAGGTGGCAAGCGCCATTGCCTCATCCATGCGGGCCGAGAAGTTCGTGCTCCTGACCGATGTTCCCGGCGTGATGCGTAACCCCAAAGACCCTTCGACCTTATTCTCGACGCTGACCATGGCTGAGGTGGAGTCGTTGAAGCAGCAAAAGATCATTATCGGCGGCATGATCCCCAAGGTTGATGCCTGTATGGATGCCTTGAGGGGAGATGTTCCCAAGGCGCACATCATTGATGCCCGCCTGGATCATGCGCTCCTTTTGGAGATCTTCACGGATACGGGTATCGGAACGCAGTTCATCCACTGAGAATTCCCATGACAAAGAAGGAAGTTTTCGAGAATTATTCCGACTGTATTTTCACGACTGACACCCGGGTCCGGGTGATCCTGGTCAAGTGCAAGGGAAGTGTGGTCAAGGATATCGACGGCAAGCCCTATCTGGATTTTTTTCCGGGGTGGGGTGTGTCGAACGTGGGGCATTGCCATCCCAAGGTCATGGCTGCGGTGAGGGACCAGATCGGCAAGATCATCCACGTATCGAATAATTTCTATCATCCCAACCAGGGACGGCTAGCCAAAGAGATCGTTCGGCACGCGTTTCCTGGCAAGGTGTTCTTTTGCAACAGCGGCGCCGAGGCCAATGAGGCCGCGATCAAATTCACGCGGATATTTGGCCAGGGCGAGCGCTTTGAGATCATCACGACAGAGAGTTCTTTCCACGGCCGGACCATGGGCGCGCTGGCCGCGACCGGGCAGGCCAAGCACCAGGCCGGGTTCGCTCCGCTGCCGGCAGGTTTCAAGACTGTGCCGTTCAATGACCTGGGTGCGATCGAGGCGGCGCTAACGGAGAAGACAGTCGGGATCATGATCGAACTGGTCCAGGGTGAAGGCGGGATTAATATCGCGTCTCAGGCGTATGTCAAGGCTTTGCGGGAGCTGTGCACGGCAAAGAAACTTCTTTTGATCGTTGATGAGGTCCAGACAGGTTTTGGCCGGACCGGTGAGATGTTTGCCTTTCAGAATTACGGGATCGTGCCAGATGTCATGACGCTGGCCAAGGGGCTTGGCGGCGGTCTTCCCATCGGCGCGATGGTGGCCAGAAAAGAGATCGCGGATATTTTTAAGCCCGGCATGCACGGCTCGACTTTCGGCGGCGGACCAATAGTGACCAAGGCGGCGCTCGGCGTCTTTAAGGCCATCGAGCAGGACAAGATGCTCAAGAACGCCAGGGTCATGGGCAAGTATCTTTTGGACAAGGTCAGCGCCCTTAAGGCAAAATACGATTTTGTCAAAGACGTGAGAGGCGTGGGGCTCATGGTGGGCATGGAGCTGTCGATCGAAGGGAAAGACATCGTTGAGAATTGCCTGGCCAATGGCCTCATCATCAACTGCACGCAGGGTAAGGTCATCCGGATCATGCCGGCGTTGAACGTGACCAAGAAGCAGATCGACAAGGCGATGTTCATCCTGAATAAAGCCCTTCACAAGGCGGCAGGGAGATAACATGAAAAGAGATTTTCTTAGCCTCAGAGACTTTTCGTCGCAGGAAATCCTGAACCTTGTCAGTCTGGGGAGCCAGTTGAAGAACAATCCCCGTCAGGATTCAGACTATTTGCGCGGCAAGTCGTTTGCGCTTATTTTCCAGAAGCCGTCGAACCGGACCAGGGTCTCTTTCGAGACCGGGATCCATCAGCTGGGTGGGAACGCCATCTATCTCAGTCCGGATGACATTAGTCTCGGCAAACGCGAGCCTACGGCGGATGTGGCGCGGACATTGTCAAGATATGTCGCTGGTATCGTGGCCAGGGTTTTTTCTCATGCTGATCTTGTCTCTTTGGCGAATAGCGCAGCGGTCCCGGTTATCAATGCCTTGTCAGACCTGTCGCATCCCTGTCAGGCGCTGGCAGACATCCTGACGGCCCAGGAGCGTTTTGGCAGGCTGAAAGGCCTCAAGATGGCCTACATTGGCGACGGGAATAACATGACCAATTCCCTGATGATCGCCTGTGCCAAGGTCGGGATGGACATGGCCATCGCAACGCCCAAGGGTTACGAGCCGAATATGGATTATGTGAACGCCGCCTTGCGGACCGCCAGGGAGACGGGAGCTCAGATCATTCACGCACGTTCCCCGCAAGAGGCGGTCAAGGGCGCGAATGTCGTGTATACCGACACCTGGGTCAGCATGGGCCAGGAGGAGGAGACGGCTAAGCGTTTTAAGGATTTTGAGGGTTTTCAGGTTGACGAGAAACTTGTCGCTTTTGCTGACAGGGATTATATCTTCATGCACTGTCTTCCGGCGCATCGCGGGCAGGAAGTGAGCGAGGGTGTCATCGACGGGCCGCATGCTGTCATTTTCGATGAGGCCGAGAACCGACTGCATATGCAAAAGGCGGTCATGATATTTTTGCACACGTTTAAACATTCATAAAATGTCAGCAGGCAGCGGTCAGCAGTCAGCGGCGATTTTTCAGCTGACAGTTGACCGCTGACAGCTGACAACTGGTAAAGGAGCAGGGCAGCTATGAAGAGAGTTGTGTTGGCGTATTCCGGCGGGCTGGATACTTCATGCATCATCCCGTGGCTCAAGGACCGCGGCTATGAGATTATCGCGGTCGTCGGCGATGTCGGCCAGGGTGATGATATGAGCAAGGTAAAGGCCAAGGCGATCGACTCTGGCGCGGCCAAGGTCTATTGCCTGGACTTAAAACAGGAGCTGATCGAGGATTACGCGCTGCCAGCTCTTAAGGCCGGCGCGCTCTACGAGGGGAAATATAATCTGGCCTGCGCCTTGTCACGTCCGCTCATTGCGTACCATCAGGTCCAGGTCGCCAAGAAGGAAAAGGCTGATGGCCTGGTCCACGGCTGCACGGGGAAGGGTAATGATCAGGTTCGTTTTGAGGTGACTTACCGTCTGCAGGCGCCCGGGCTTGAGGTGCTGGCCCCGGTCAGGGTATGGGAGTTCAAGTCGCGCGACGAGGAGATCGACTACGCCAAGTCCAAGGGCGTTCCGGTCGTGGCGTCCAAGAAAAAACCGTATTCGATCGACACTAATGTCTACGGTCGTGCCATGGAGAGCGGTATCCTGGAAGATCCCATGGTCGAGCCGCCTGAGGATATTTTTTACATGACCGTTGATCCCAGGAAGGCGCCGAACAAGCCGGGCTACGTTGAGGTCGGTTTTGAGAAGGGCGTTCCGGTCTCTGTCGATGGCAAAAAGATGAAGCCGTTGGCGCTGGTGCTGAAGCTGAACGAGATCGCCGGCAAGCATGGCGTCGGACGGGTCGATATGATCGAGAACCGTCTGGTCGGTATCAAGTCGCGCGAGCTTTATGAGAATCCGGCGGGAACGGTGCTTCATCTGGCTATTCGTGAGATCGAGAGCCTGGTTCTTGACCGCGACAGCCTGCGGTTCAAGGAAATTCTCTCGCAGAAGTATGCGGAGCTGACCTATAACGGCCTGTGGTGGACGCCGTTGAAGGCGCAGATGGATGCGTTCTTTAACAAGTATCACGAGAATACGACGGGCGTTGCCCGTATCAAGTTGTACAAAGGTCAGGCCATGCCCGTGGGCCGCAAGTCGCCGTTCTCCCGCTACAGCGAGAAGATGGCGACCTATGGCAAGGGCGACAAGTTCGACCAGTCGTTGGCCGAGGGATTCATCAAGTTGTGGACCGTGCCGTTTCAGAAGTATCAGTAAAGGTCAACAAGTCAACTGTCTTCGGACTCTGCGAAAACGGTGGACCTGAGAACCTGTTGACCTCCTGCTAAACAGGAGTTGTTATGCCAAAGCTATGGGGTTCCCGGTTCAAAGGTGAGTTGGGTGAGCTTTCCAGAAAATTCACCTTCAGCATCCAGTATGATTCCAAGCTGGCGCTTTACGATTGTCTTGGCTCGATCGCTCACGCCGAGATGTTGGGTGTCCAGGGTATTATTCCCAAGAAAGATGCGAGCGCGATTGCCAACGGCTTGAAGGTCATTCTCTCCGAGGTCGAGAAGGGGACGTACAAGTATGACCCGGCCTCCGAGGACATCCACACGGATATCCAGAACAGGCTCAAGAAAATGATCGGCAAGCCGGCGGACAGCCTGCATACGGCGCGTTCCCGCAACGACCAGGTCGTGACCGATGTGCGGCTTTATTGCCTGGATCATCTGGAGAATGTTTCGGAGTTGATCAGTAAATTGCAGGCTGCGATCGTCCGTTTCGCCGAGAAGAATCAGGATGTTATTGTCCCGGCCTATACGCACCTTCAGTCAGCTCAGGTTGTTCTTCTGGCGCACCAGATGCTGGCTTACGTCGAGATGCTGGAGCGCGACAGGGGGCGCTTCGCGGATGCGGCCAAACGCACGAGCCTCAACACGCTTGGCGCCTGCGCGCTTTCCGGAACAACTCTTTTGACCGACCGCGAGCTGGTTACCAAGAAGCTTGGTTTTCTGGCAACGTCAGCGAACAGCATGGACGCGGTCTCGGACCGTGACTTTCTGATTGAGATCATGTCGGACATCGCTATCACAGGGATGCACCTTTCGCGGGCCTGCGAGGATCTGATTCTTTGGGTAACGAGCGAGTTTGGTTTTATTTCGATTGACGATGCTTATTGTACGGGCTCTTCGATCATGCCGCACAAGAAGAATCCTGATGTGCTGGAGCTTATCCGCGGGACATCAGCCAAATTTTCGGGACGTTTGATCGAGCTGCTCATGCTCATGAAAGGTTTGCCGCTGACCTACAACCGCGACATGCAGATGGACAAGCCTGCGCTTTTCGACTCGGTGGAGACGATCGAGGATATGCTGGCGCTCATGGCCGAGCTTTTCGGCGGGATCACGGTGAACAGGGAAGTGTTGGCCAGCCGTGTCCAGGCCGAGGCGTTTTTTACCGTCGATGTTCTGGATTATCTTGTCAGGAAAGGCATGAGTTCCCGTGATGCGCATGACACGGTCGGCGCCATGGTCAAGGATTGCCTGGACCGCGGGCGTCCGATCAAGAACCTGACACAGAAAGAACTGAAAGCCTATTCGTCCCTGTTTGAGGATGACATGAAATATCTTCTGAATGCCGAGACATCGGTGCAGGGCAAGAAGTCGCTCGGCTCGACCAATCCGGCCATGGTCAAGGCGCAGATCAAACGTTGGAAAAACAAACTGAAGTGATCCATGTACCATCATCCGATCCATGATTTTCAGTATAAGAACGGCGAGCTGTATTGCGAAGGCCTCAAGGTTTCGGCCATTGCAAAGAAAGTCGGCACACCGGTCTATATTTATAGTCACAAGACGCTTGTTGATCATTTTCGCAAGATCAGGGTTGCCTTTGCCGAGATCGATCCGATCATCTGTTTTGCGATGAAGGCCAACAGCAATCTCGCGGTTCTGAAAACTTTGGTCAATGAAGGCGCAGGGTTTGATATTGTCTCCGGCGGAGAACTTAAGAAAGCGCAGCTAGTCAAGGCGGACATGGGCAAGATCGCCTTTGCCTCGGTCGGGAAGACGGATGACGAGATCATTGCGGCCATTAAGGCCGGGATACTGCTGTTCAACGTCGAGTCAAAGCCTGAACTTGAGAACATTAACCGTATCGCGCGCAAGCTCAGAAAAAAAGTCCAGGTTGCGCTCAGGATCAATCCTTATATCGATGCTCCGACGCACACCAAGATCTACACCGGCAGCCTCAGGAACAAGTTCGGGATTGACCTGAAGAC
>JADFXE010000090.1 GCA_015233705.1 Candidatus Omnitrophota bacterium | reverse complement strand
TAAAATCAAGACGGAATGGATTGTCAGGGTAAACCTTGACGCCTTTAAGAAGCGGTGGCGCGAACGCCTCGCTCAAGGACACCATGCTCCCAAGTGCAGGCAGCGGGACGGTCTGGGCATACGAAGTCCCCACGGATCCTGCGGCAAATATAACCGCCATGAGCCCGGAAATGACCTTCTTCCCCAAATAACCTCTAACGAACAATATACTCATGCCGCCTCTATATTGGATTGGACACGCGGATCCCGCATGATCGTTTTAAATATAAAACATTTTTATTTATAATGCCACTTTATCTGCTGTTCTGCTGCTCCGTCGCCGGGCCCGGAAATGAAAAAGCCTGATCCCATTCACTGGAACCAGGCCGAATAATCTGTCTGTTTGATTGACTAAATCCCTCGATAGACTGACGAACGATGAAGGATCAACAAAAAGCCGACCTCATACCTATCCACGTTTGATCTTCCTCCAGGAAACACCATGCCCGGCCTTGAACTCCCGGCTTGCCTTGGTTGCCTCGGCGACCTCCTGATCAGAAAGGCGATCACTCACTTTCTCAACGATAGGTTCACGGATAAATCCCGCAAAGGTCTTGTGCTCGTTTGTCACTCATCGCCTTAGCCTTCTCATAAAGAGGCATGGGAAGCCTCTCGACGATCTCTTTTCTCAATGCTATAGACATGTTCGCCTCCTTCAAGGCCAGTATGGCATCCTTTAACAGGTCATTCTTACTTTGCAGAAACAGGACATTATCATTTTGCGGTTACAGGCCCGGCATGGTCCAATATATTCTTTTCACTAAGCATGCCGCAACTGCCCGCAGGCGGCCGCAATGTCCCGCCCGCGCGGTGTGCGGAAGGTCGCGTGAATGCCGCGCACCTCAAGCATCCTTAAGAAATTCTCGATCTCACTCCTGACCGGCGGCTCGCAAGCGAATTCCTTGACCGGATTGCAGGCGATCAAATTGATTTTACACAACCAGCCGCGGAGTAAGCCCTTGAGCTCATCCGCGTTCTTCTCGTTGCACGTCTTTCCCTTGATCAAAATATATTCGAAGGTCACCTGGCGGCCAGTCTCCTCAGCGTAACCGCGGCAGGCAGACATGAGCTCCTTTAAAGGATACTTACGGTTGACCGGCATGAGCTCGTCGCGCAGCCTGTCACTGGAGGCGTGCAGCGACACGGAAAGTTCGATCTGCAGACCTTCCCCGACCAGCTTTTTAATCCCCGGCACAACGCCGCAGGTCGAGATCGTGATCCGCCGCGCACCGATCTCCAGACCTTCCTTGGCATTCATCAGCCGCACGGCCTTCAGCACATTGTCATAATTGTCAAACGGCTCCCCGACGCCCATGAAAACAATGTGCGTAACCGGTTTGGGATGCACCGCACGACGGACCTGCAGGATCTGCCCGATGATCTCGCCGCAGTCCAGGTTCCGCTTCCATCCGCCCAGGCCGCTCGCGCAAAACCCGCAGCCGAACTTGCAGCCGGCCTGGGATGAAATGCACAGCGTATTGTGATCTTCCATGGGAATGAAGACCGTCTCGATCGCCTGGCCGTCGCGCAGCTCCCAGAGAAACTTGGCCGTGCCATCGCCGGACTTCTGAACTTTCTTCTCTTTTAGAATCGGAAACGGCGCTTGGGCCGCGAGCTTGTCGCGCAGACCCTTGGGAAGCGAGGTCATTGTCTCGTGATCAAGCGCGCCTTTGCGGTAGATCCACTCAAAGACCTGTTTGGCACGGTAGGCGGGTTCGCCCAAAGCCACCAGGCGATCCGAAAGCTCGGAGAGAGAACAACTGAGAATGTCCGTGGATAACGGCATGGGATCGAACCGTTCAGGCAGATACCGATGAACTGGCCCTCAGGGTCACTTGGCTGTTTCCTGCATCGAAAACTCACCGATCGCGCGGAACTTTGCGTAGCGTTTCTCGAGAAGCTCATCAGACGGCAGACCCTTCAGGCGCTTGATCTGCTTCACAAGCGACGCCTTAAGCACAGTCATGACAGCGTCGGGATCCTGGTGAGCGCCGCCCAACGGCTCGGGGATGATCTCGTCCACGATCCCAAACTTGATCAGATGCTCGCCGGTCAGCTTGAGCGCCTCGGCCGCCTCGGGCGCCTTGGTCGCACTACGCCACAGGATGGACGCACAGCCTTCCGGGGAAATAACCGAGTAATAGGAATTCTGCAGGATGAGGACATAATCCGCAACCCCGACACCAAGCGCACCGCCACTTCCGCCCTCGCCGATGACAGTGGCAATGATCGGCGTGGACAAGTTGGTCATGTCGCGCAAATTCTCGGCAATGGCCTGGGCCTGACCGCGCTCCTCAGCCCCGATGCCGGGATAGGCGCCGGGCGTATCGATGAAAACTAGAACCGGAAGACCAAACTTCTCCGCCAGCCGCATGACGCGCATGGCCTTGCGGTACCCTTCCGGATGGGCGCAGCCGAAATTGCGCTTCACGTTCTCGGAGGTGTCGCGCCCCTTCTGATGCCCCAGGACAGCGACCTTCTCACCCTCGATCCTGGCAAAGCCCGCGATCATGGCCAGGTCATCTGCAAACAGCCGGTCGCCGTGGACCTCCACAAAATCCGTTGTCATCAGGTTGATGTAATCACGCGTGTAGGGACGCTTGGGATGGCGCGCGATCTGGATGCGCTGCCACGCCGTAAGGTTCCCGTAAACCTTGAGCTTGGCCGCTTCCAGCTTCTGCTCCAGCTTCTGGACCTCGGCGCTGATATCCACGTGACTGTGCGAAAGCTTGTGCAACTCTGCCAGCTTGTGCTGGATCTCAATGATCGGCTTTTCAAACTCCAGTTTGCTCATAATATCCTCCGAGCGGAAAGTCTAGCACGGCTTTCCCGCTTTCGCAAATTTTTGTCCTTAATCAACGATATTCACTTCAGTCCCGCGCGGCAGGACCGTGTAAAGCTCCTCCACCTCAGCATTACGCATCCGGACACACCCATTGGTGACCTGCTGGCCGATCTTGTCCGGCTCGATCGTACCGTGAATGCCGTAACCTTCCTTGTCAAATCCGAGCCAGCGAGTCCCCAGCGCATTTTCCGGGCTCTCCGCCGGAATTCCCGGTCCTCCCGTCTTGAACCACACCGGATTCTCAAGCTTGACCACGATCTTAAAGGTCCCCACAGGTGTTGAATTGTTGGCCCCTGTGGAAACATGGTAAACCTTCAGCACATCCTCGTTACTCTTGAGCATGAGGACATTCTGCGACTTGTTGACATAAACGCTGAACTTCCCGGTCCAGATGCGCAGCTTCTGACCGGCCCGGACCACATCATCCTTCATATTGTTGCTGGTCTTAATAAGAAGCATGGGGACGTTATACTGCTTGGAGATCTTGCCCAGTGTCTCACCAGGCTGAACCTCGTGGATAACGGTCTGCGGGGTCTCGATATCGGAGAAAAGGACCTTCATGTTCACGGCATAAAGCTCATCCTGAACCTTCTCGATATCCTTGTAATCAGGATGCTCACTGTCGATCTTCTCAAAGGCGGCCTTGGCCTCCAGAAGCTTGCCTTCGGATGCCAGCGTCTGGGCCTGGACATAAAGATCATCCACCGGTGACTTGCCCAGCGCAAACCCCTTGCTTCCCTGCCCGCAGCCCGCAGCAAAAACAACCAGCATCAGGATCAAAACCGCTTTAAACACAGGCATTTTCTTCATAATGACCTCCCGTGGAACAATATGGCCAACCCGATCCCCAGCGCTGACCCGACAAACACCTGAAAAGGCGTGTGCCCTACGAATTCGCGAATGCGTCCGATCTCAAAACGCTTGTGCCAATACATGTCTTCCAGCACCTTGTTGAGGATGCCAGCCTGCTCGCCGGTCGAACGGCGGACGCCCTGGGCATCGAACATGGTGACCATGGCAAAAACAGTGGCCAGGGCAAAGATCCCTGAACCAAACCCGTGGACCAACCCGCAGGAGGTCGCCAGCGCGGTCACACCGGCCGCGTGGCTCGACGGCATTCCACCCGTCCCGATGAACCAGCGGAAATTGAACTTCTTCCCGCGCAACAAATACAGCATCATCTTGACCCCCTGGGCAACGACCCAGACCATCAGGGTGATCAGAAGGATCTCGTTATGGGAGATCAGATAAAAAGGATTGTTCGGGTCAATACGCGGCATATTATCCTAATAAATGTATATGAATTGGATTTATTATATGGAACGAACGTCAAAAAGCAAGCGGAGAGATGGGCTGCCGCCATTTGACATGCCACCATTTGACCTTTGTTACCGATTTTTTAAAAGTAGACACCTTTTGATTTAAAAGTGGACAGGTAA
>JADFXE010000018.1:16493-18560 GCA_015233705.1 Candidatus Omnitrophota bacterium | reverse complement strand
TTTGTATGGGCTTGCGCTGGGTTTGTTATAATCATGTTTATGAAAAGATATTTCTTCCTGGCCGTTTTTGCCGCTTTATTCCTTTACAGTGCTGCTCCCGCCCAGGCAGCGGCGGTGGTCCAGCGCCGGGTCCAGCAGCAAAAGCAGATGCAGGCACAAATGCAGGCGCAGATGGCCCAGCAGTACCAGCAGCAGATGATGGCCCAACAGCAGGCGCAGCAGGTCGCGGCGTATCAGCAGGCCCAGCAGGCAGCGGCGTATCAACAGGCGCAGCAGCAATATCAGCAGGCCGCCGCCCAAAAAGCTGCGGAAGAATATGCCGCGCAGAAGCAGGCCATGGAAATTGCGGTGGCGCAAAAACAGGCCCAGGAACAACAGGCCGCCCAGGCAGTGCAAGCGGTCGCACAAAACCAGATGCAGCAGGCCGCCGCCCAGTACCAACAGGTAGAGGCATATAACAACCTGGCAGCGTTGAACGCCTATAAACAGCAACAGCAGTTGAAGGCCTATCAGGAGGCGCAGGCTCAGGCGCAGTTGAACGGGGATATCAAGTTGTATGCTGAATACACGATGAAACGCAATGCTCTTTTAAGGGCCCAGGCGGCCCAGACAGAGCAGGCTGAGACCGAGAAGCAATTGCTGGCGTATGCATCTTTGCAGAAAGCCAATGCCATCAAGAAACGCGCAGCCATGAATTCGGCGTCCCAGCCGGATGCGACGCGCCGCGCTCTTGGGAAGAAAGCCGAAGCAGACATCATGGCCTCTCCATCGGCAACGATGGAAACGGACAGCGATAATACCATCAGTTCGGAAACGACGGTTGACATCAAGGACCTTTGGGATGCGCTGGACCGCTCCACCAGGCCCTGGACACAGATCATGGACCAGGAGGTCAAGCTGTTGACGGTCGCTGAATACATTGACCGTTTCCGAAAAGGGGGTGTCCGTATCAGCCGGCCTCCGGGGGATTATGTGAAGCTTGTTGATGCCCTGCTTAAGGTAAAGCCGGACATGCTGAGCGCCCCCTTCGGGAATGTGCTCAGTTACGCGGCGGTCGTGGAATATGATTTCGGGAATGGAAAGAACAAGGATGAGCTGGCGCGCCAGGCTTTGGGCGAGGCCGATTTCTGGGCGAATAAAAAGCGGGTAGAGAAAAGGTAAGACGCTGTACCAATAGAACAGGACTTTTAAGGAGAGATTCCCCAATGAAGAAAAATGTTGTAGCCAAGAAAGTTGTCCAGGAGAAGGTTGTGTTAACTAGTCCTGTTGAGCGATTGGATGTTGTAGCTTTTGGCCTTACCGTAGCAGCTTTTGTTCTGGTCCAGTTAAGCTACTTATTGAATGGGGTCGCATTTCTTGACCTCGGAGTCCTGCTCCTTATTCCTGCATTTGCCGTTTTTGCTTATGGACTTTTTAAAGAATGGCTGGTTGAATCTAAAGATTATTGCTCGGGCCTTATGCTGTTAACGAGCGCGGTTTTCTTTGCGCTGCTGTTCAAGTACCGCTATGCCGTTGGGGCGATTGATGATAATTATCATACTTCCAAGATCGTTGCCGTTGCCGTTCAAAACAGTTATTTTTCTATCATGAAATACCAGGAAGGCGGGGATGCCCGGTATTACTTAATTAATTTTGTAGAATGTATTTGGGGGCTCCTCTGGAGGTTTTTGCGCTGGGATTACATTGTCGTTCTTGTTCAGATATTGCCGGTGTTTGTTTTGTGGAAGCAATTGCTGGCTTTTTTTCGAAATCGCGGCATTAAGGAAGTCGCGGGATTCCTGTCTGTGATTATTGTTCTTTCCATGGAGATTATCTGGGCACAAGCATGCTCAACCTATGTTGACAGCATTGCCGGGATGGTTGCTGCATTAGTGTTGCTGAAAGTCGCGGACCTTTTGGAGTTTTCCGATCAGCGCAACCTGTTTAATATTATGGTCGCCGCTTTTTTGAGCACATTGTGCCTGATCACCAAATCCTCCATGATTTTCCTTGCGATCTTTGGATTGGGGGTGTCGCTCTGGTATGCCGTAAAAACGCTGACAAAAAAACAAGCGCTGTGGACTGCCG
>JADFXE010000018.1:0-16448 GCA_015233705.1 Candidatus Omnitrophota bacterium | reverse complement strand
GAAAGGAACGCCCTTTTTCCCATGGATTGGTACCGCGTATTCCTCTGGATCAAGATTCACCGGGCTGCTCAGGTATCATTATACAGTAACCCCAATGTATGCCTGGATACGGGATCATATTGATTTTAAACCATTTTATGTGTTCGGCAGCTGGCTCCTGGATTGCAAGCCTTGTTTCGCAACGCCCGACCCGTGGATAGGCGGGAACGGCTATTTGTGGACGTATTGTATTGTCCCTGTTCTGATGCTGGCCCTGATAATGACATTGCTTAAGGTCCATACCTTTAGAAAGTTTCATCCGCCTGTTCTGATCCTGGTCTTTCTGGTCTTGCTTTACTATTTTCTTGACGCCAGCATTGCAACCCGTTTTATTTTCGGGTTCAATCTTTTTATTATGGCATGGGCCTTGTCCTGGATCGTTCAACAGGCAAGGAACTGGCGCTGGACGTTCGCGGTGCCGGTTAAGCTTTTTTTTGGATCCGTATTCCTTGTGTTGGCATGGTTAAGTTATTTTCAAGGGCTCAAGGGGCATCTTCTTGAACGCAAAGTTGTTTCGATTATACAAGGTCTATATGATGCTTATCCTGTTGTGACTTTTCCCGGAAAGTACCAGGAAGAATACTGTACAACTCTTGTAAATAAATTGATGAACAAGAAAGAAATTCCGGCGAATATTCCTCAAAAGGAGCTGCAAAAGATCGTTGAGCATTGCCAGGTGGGAAATTATCGTCAAATTACTGATATGCAAGAGTTTTATTGAGATCGATGTTAACGGGACAAAACATAAGCCGGGCCCGTATTGACATAAAGGCAAAGAGTGTTATAGTAATGCGGGTTTTGGGATGGTTTTTCCGTCTATTTTTGACTCCATATAATAAGAATAGTTAGTAATGAAAGAAGCAGTCCTTTTCCTCGAAGACGGCAAATGTTTTTACGGGAAGTCTCTGAATATCCACGGAGAATCGGCCGGTGAAGTTGTTTTCAATACCGCCTTGTCCGGATACCAGGAAGTGCTGACCGATCCTTCCTATGCCGGACAGATCGTGGTGATGACCTATCCCTTGATCGGCAATTACGGCATCAATGATGAAGACGTTGAATCCTCTAAAATTCATGTGAAGGGCTTTGTCGTTAAGGAATTCTGCCGTACGTATTCCAATTTCCGCGCCAAAAGAAGCCTGATCCAGTACCTGGATGAAAATAAAATCATTGGCATTGAAGGTGTTGATACCAGAGCACTTACGCGCCATTTGCGTTTGTCCGGTGCCATGAAGGGGCTTATTTCCACAGATGATTTTGATCCCAGGAGTTTGAAAGAAAAACTGGCCAGGGTGCCGTCCATGGAAGGCGCTGACTGGGTCAAGGACGTTGCGGTAACAAAGGCATATGTTTGGAAGGCCGAAGGCCAGAAGAAGTACAGGGTCACGGCCATTGACTGCGGGATCAAGCTTAATATCTTACGTGAGATGGCCAAGCTGGGCATTGAGACCACGGTTGTTCCTCCGACGATGAGTGCGCAAGAGATCCTGGCCTCGAACCCGGACGGTATTTTTCTGGCGAATGGTCCGGGTGATCCGGCCGCCGTGACCAATGTCATTGCCACGGTCAAGGCCCTGATCGGCAAAAAGCCGATCTTCGGGATTTGCCTAGGGAACCAGATGATCGGCCTGGCGCTGGGCGGCCGCACCTATAAGCTTAAGTTCGGGCATCACGGGTGTAACCATCCGGTCAAGGACCTTGAGACCGGGCGCATCAGCATAACGTCGCAGAATCACGGGTTCTGCGTGGATATTAACAGCCTAAACAAAGACGAGGTTGAGGCGATCCACCTGAATTTGAATGACAAGACGGTGGAGGGCCTGCGCCATAAGAAATATCCGCTGTTCTCGGTGCAATATCATCCTGAAGCCTCTCCTGGCCCGAATGACGCTAAATATTTGTTCAGTAAATTCATTGAGTTAATCGAAAAACACAAGACCTAAATGCCAAAACGTACAGATATCAAAAAAATCTTGTTGATCGGTTCCGGCCCCATCGTTATCGGCCAGGCGTGTGAGTTCGACTATTCCGGAACGCAGGCGTGCAAGGCGCTGCGGGAAGAGGGTTATGAGATCGTTCTGGTGAACTCAAATCCGGCGACGATCATGACCGACCCGGAGACGGCGCCGCATACGTATATTGAACCGCTGAATGTCGAGTTTCTGGAGCTGATCATTGCAAAAGAGCGGCCCGATGCTATCCTTCCGACGCTGGGAGGCCAGACCGGACTGAACCTGGCGGTCGAGTTATGGGAAAAAGGCATCCTGAAAAAATATAATGTCGAAATGCTCGGTGCAAAATACGAGGTCATTAAAAAGGCCGAGGATCGCAAGCAATTCAAGCAGGCCTGCCAGCGGATCGGGCTGGACCTGCCGCGCAGCTCTTTTGCCTATACGCTGGAGGAGGCGCGCGAGGTCGTTAAAGAGATCGGATTCCCCTGTATCATCCGTTCGAGTTTTACACTCGGGGGGACCGGGGGCTCGATCGTTTACAAGAAAGATGAGTTTGATGTCAAGGCCCAGCGCGGGATTGACAGCAGTATCATCTCCGAGATCCTCATTGAAGAGTCGATCGAGGGCTGGAAAGAATACGAGCTTGAGGTCATGCGCGATAACAAGGACAATGTTGTCATTGTCTGCTCGATCGAGAATCTTGACCCGATGGGGGTCCATACCGGCGACTCCATCACCGTAGCTCCGGCCCAGACCCTGACCGACCGCGAGTACCAGAAGATGCGCGACCAGTCGCTTGCGCTCATCCGGGAGATCGGCGTTGAGACCGGAGGATCCAATATCCAGTTTGCGGTGCATCCCCGGACCGGACGGATGGTGGTCATTGAGATGAATCCGCGCGTCTCGCGGTCATCGGCCCTGGCGTCCAAGGCGACCGGGTTTCCTATTGCCAAATTCGCGGCCAAGCTGGCGGTTGGATATTCTCTGGATGAGATCCAGAACGATATTACCCGGGAGACCCCGGCATCATTCGAGCCGACCATTGATTATTGCGTCACGAAGATCCCGCGTTTCACGTTCGAGAAATTTCCCGAAGCCCAGGATATCCTCGGCATCCAGATGAAGTCGGTCGGCGAGACCATGGCCATCGGGCGCACGTTCAAGGAATCGCTGCAAAAGGGGCTGCGGGGCCTTGAGATCCACCATATCGGTTTTGATAACAAGACCGATTACCGCCTGATCGAGGAAGAAAAGCTGCTGCAGCGTCTGCGTGAGCCGAACGCTTCGCGGATCTTTTATATCAAGTATGCCCTCCAGCGCGGGATGACCGTTGATCAGGTGGTCGAGATCACACGGATCGATATCTGGTTCATCGCCCAAATGAAGCAGCTCCTGGATTTTGAGAATGAGATGATCGCCGAGTTTGCGGCGACAAAGGCCCTGTCGGATAAAACGCTGCGCCAGGCCAAGGAATGGGGGTTTTCCGATCCCCAGCTGGCCGAGATCATGGATTGTTCCGAGAGTGCGGTCCGCACGCTGCGCAAATCAAAAGGGATTGTCGCCACCTTTAAGGTCGTCGATACCTGTGCGGCGGAATTTGAGGCGTATACGCCTTATTTTTATTCGACGTATGAAACCGAGGATGAAGCGATCCTGCAGAACGAAAAGATCTCCAGGATCAAGGGGCCGGGTCGTAAAAAGATCATGATCCTGGGCGGAGGCCCTAACCGCATCGGGCAGGGCATCGAGTTCGACTACTGCTGCTGCCATGCGGCGTTCGCGTTGAAAGAGCGCGGGTTTGAGACCATCATGGTCAATTCCAACCCTGAGACGGTTTCGACGGATTATGACACCTCCGACCGGCTGTATTTTGAGCCGTTGACCTTTGAAGATGTAATGAACATCATGGATGTTGAAAAGCCAGACGGCGTGATCGTCCAGTTCGGCGGACAGACCCCGTTGAACCTGGCCCGCCGCCTTAAGCAGGCCGGGGCTCCGATCATCGGAACAAGCGTGGATTCGATCGATACGGCCGAGAACCGCGAAAAATTCTCTGCGCTGATGGATGAGCTCAACATCGCACAGCCAAACAATGCGACCGCCTCAACGGTCGATGAAACGGTGGCCGCGGCCCTGCGCGTCGGCTATCCGGTTCTGGTGCGGCCGTCGTACGTGCTCGGCGGGCGGGCCATGCGGATCGTTTATGATGAAGAGTCTTTGATGTTTTTTATTGATGAGGTGACCGATGTTTCCCGCGGCCACCCGATCCTGATCGACAAGTTCATTGAAGATGCCATGGAAGTGGATGTTGATGCCGTCTGTGACGGAGAACAGGTTTATGTTGCCGGGATCATGGAGCATATTGAGAATGCCGGCATTCATTCGGGTGATTCGGCATGCGTCCTGCCGCCGCATACCCTCAGCGAAGAGATTTTGGCCGAGATCAAGGAGAGCACCCGCCGGATCGCGCTGGCGCTCAAAGTGATCGGCCTGCTCAATATCCAGTTTGCCATCAAGGGGGAAAAAGTTTTTGTTCTTGAGGTCAACCCTCGCGCCTCGCGGACGGTCCCGTTCGTCTCCAAGGCGATCGGCGTGCCGTTGGCAAAAATGGCCGCGCGTATCATGAGCGGAGAAAAACTGACCGCTTTTAAACTGCCAGACGTCGAACGGCTGGGCATGGTCGCCGTCAAGGAATGCGTGCTGCCGTTCTCGCGGTTTTCAGGTGTTGATATTATCCTGGGGCCCGAAATGAAGTCTACCGGCGAGGTCATGGGGATGGCTCCGACGTTCGGCGCGGCCTATGCCAAAAGCCAGCAGGCGGCCAACCAGGGCTTGCCCAAGAAAGGCGGGATATTCATCAGTGTTAACGAAACGGACAAGCGCACGATCGCTTTTATGGCCAAACGGCTCAATGATATCGGGTTCAAATTATATGCCACCAAGGGTACGGCCAAGGTCCTGCGGACCAGCGGAGTAACGGTCACGCTGGTCGATAAGACCGGCGAGGGGCATAACAACATATTGACACTCATCGGTAAAAATGAGATAAATCTTGTTATTAATACACCGTCAGGCAAGAAAAGCCAGTTTGACATGCGCAAGATCCGCGCAGCGGCTATTTTACACAATATCCCCTGTATTACGACCATCCAGGGTGCGGCAGCGGCGATCCATGGTATCGAGGCGAGCCTGAAAGAAGGGTTCTCGGTCGAGTCTCTCCAGAGCTATTATTCAAGAACGAAATAAAAGAGCGCGGCCTATGTGCGGTATCATCGGTATTTCCCATCACCCTGAAGCATCCAAGCTGGCCTATCTTGGGCTCTACGCGCTCCAGCACCGCGGTGAAGAAGCGGCCGGCATTGCCACCTACGACGGTAAAGACATGCATATCATCAAGGACCGCGGACTGGTCTTTGATGTGTTTAATGAAGCGGAACTGGAATCCCTTAAGGGCAGTGTTGCGATCGCCCATACCCGTTATTCTACAACGGGATCGTCCAATAAAAAGAATTGCCAGCCGTTTCTGGTCACCCACCGCAGCCGGGGGGTGGCGGTGGCGCATAACGGAAACCTTACCAATACCGAGCAGCTTTACCGAAAGCTCGAGGATGAAGGATCGATCTTTCAAACCTCCATGGATTCCGAGGTCATTATCCATTTGCTGGCAAAAACGCCGAATACGGATTATAAACAGTGGTTCATCAATGTCCTGTCCCAGCTAAAAGGGTCGTATTCCGTGGTGTTCATGGTGCAGGATACGCTGGTCGGCGCGCGCGACCCTTATGGGAACCGGCCGCTGGTCCTGGGGAAATTAGGGGATGGGTATATTCTGGCCAGCGAGAGCTGTGCCCTTGACCTCACCAAGGCCGAATTCGTGCGCGAGATCGAGCCGGGGGAGATCGTGATCATTAAAGGCAGCAAGATCGAGTCGGCATATCTTCCGGATCACGGCAAGGTGAAAAAAGCCCAGTGTGTTTTCGAGAACATTTATTTTGCCCGTCCCGACAGCCATATTTTTGATGATAATGTCTATCTGGTCAGAAAGCGCCTTGGCGGTCAGCTGGCGAAAGAGTCTCCGGTCAAGGGCGCGGACATGGTGATGCCCATTCCCGACTCAGGCGTTTATGCGGCCCTGGGCTATGCCCAGGAGACCGGCTTGCCTTACGAGGTGGGGATGGTGCGCAATCATTATATCGGCCGCACTTTCATTCAGCCGACGCAGTTCTTGCGTGATTTTCGCGTGCGCGTGAAGCTTAACCCGATCGCCGAGGTGATCAGGGGCAAAAGCGTCATTCTGGTGGAAGATTCGATCGTCCGCGGGACAACCTCCCGCAGCCGTGTGCGCGAGGTGCGCAAGGCCGGCGCCAAGGAGATCCATTTGCGGATCACCTGCCCTCCGATCGTTCACCCGTGTTTTTACGGGATCGATTTTCCGTCGGAAGAAGAGCTTGTGGCCTTTGGCAAGACGGTAAAGGAAGTGGCTGATTTCATCGAGGTCGACACGCTTTCCTATCTCAGCCTTGAGGGGATGCTGTCGGTGATGAAGGACCGGGGCGCTTTTTGTGATGCCTGCTTTACAGGGAAATATCCGATCGAGATCCCAACCAATAAAAGCAAATATCTGTTAGAAGGGAATGGCAGATGAGCAAATATATTTTTGTGACCGGCGGCGTTGTTTCGAGTCTGGGCAAGGGGATCGCGTCTGCGTCGATCGGCAAGCTTCTTGAAACGCGGGGGCTGACGGTCACGATCCTCAAGTGCGATCCCTATCTGAATGTGGACCCGGGCACCATGAATCCCTACCAGCACGGCGAGGTCTATGTGACCGATGACGGTGCCGAGACCGACCTGGACCTGGGGCATTACGAGCGTTTTACCAACGGCCGGTTCTCAAAGGACAATAATATTACCGCCGGGAAGATCTATTATTCCGTCATTACCAAGGAGCGCCGCGGTGATTATCTGGGGAAGACCGTGCAGATCATCCCGCACATCACCGACGAGATCAAGTCCGGCCTTAAAAAGGTGGCCAAAGAGCACGATGTGGATGTGGTGATCGTCGAGATCGGCGGCACGGTCGGTGATATCGAGAGCCTGCCGTTCCTGGAGGCCATCCGGCAGCTGCGCTGGGAGATGGGCGAGCATTACGCGATTAATATCCATGTGACCCTGCTGCCGTACATCAAGTCGTGCGGTGAGCAAAAGACCAAGCCGACCCAGCATTCCGTCGGAACGTTGCGCGAGATCGGGATCCAGCCGGATATCCTGCTGTGCCGTACGGAACGTCCGATTTCCATGGAACAGCGCGAGAAGATCGCTTTGTTCTGCAATGTGGATGTGGAAGGGGTCATCGAGGCCGCCGATGTCAAAAGCATCTACGAGTGTCCGTCGGCATTCAAGAAAGAGCATCTTGACACGTTGATCCTCAAGAAGCTTAATATTAAGGCTCCCGACAAGGACCTGAAGGCCTGGGAGGAATATGTGGTCAAGCGCGTCCGGCATCCGAAGCGCGAGGTCAATATTGCGGTGGTGGGAAAATATATCCAGCTGCCGGACGCCTATAAATCTATTTACGAGGCCCTTGGCCACGGGGGGATCGCGTCAGACGCCAAGGTGAATATCGTCAAGATCGATTCCGAAGACCTTGAAAAAGGCAAGGTCGATAAGTTTTTCAAAAATATTCATGGGATCCTGGTGCCTGGCGGGTTCGGGTCGCGCGGGATCGAGGGGAAGATCCGCGCTGTCAAGTTCGCCCGGGAGAAGGGTATCCCGTTCTTCGGCATTTGTCTCGGCATGCAGCTGGCGACGGTCGAATTTGCGCGTTCCGTGTGCGGGATGAAGACGGCGAATTCGACGGAGTTTGATAAGCACACCAAGGATCCTGTCATTTCGCTGCTGGCGGAACAGCATCAGGTTGTCAACCTTGGGGCGACCATGCGCCTGGGAGCATATCCTTGCCGTTTGGAAAAGGACACGAAGTCTTATACGGCGTATAAAAAGGATGATATTTCCGAGCGCCATCGTCACCGTTACGAATTTAATAATGAGTACCGTGAAGCCCTGGAATCTAAGGGCCTGGTCATTGCCGGCATGAATGTGGAGCGCAAGCTCGTTGAGATGGTTGAAGTGAGAAATCACCGCTGGTTCGTGGGCTGCCAGTTCCATCCGGAATTCCAGTCCAAGCCCGACAAGGCCCATCCTCTGTTCCGGGATTTTGTCGCTGCCGCCTTGACAGTCTGAAATTCTTGACAGCGCGGTGAAGTGTGCTAATATTTTGCCTCGTTTCAAGTAGTGCCGCTTATTAAGTGGCTGTTCTTTTAAAAGGTCTGTCGATATTCCTCCGGCGATCGCTCACCCGGCCCCTCCGAGGCCGGCTGTCGCTCGGGCGTCGGGCTCGCTCTCGCCGCAACGTGATTTAGGGCGAACCGTGGCCGCTCGCCCTCCTAACGTCGCCTGCGGAACATCGCCAGCCCTTCATAGAACAGCCGAAACGTGTGAAAACTTATAGTTTGTTCGTAGTTTTGCTGGGTGAAATTAGAACTATTGAAAATTCTTTATAAATTTTGGCAGTTGAGTTTGTTTGTAATATTGCGTGGCGTAATGATTTTGTTATTAAAATTTTGTTTTATGATTGATGGGGTAAGTTGAGTTTCTTAAGGTGGTGCAATGTTTTCTTCCTTAATTTTCTATTAGGAAGGAAATCATTCCACCACCCGTCTCAACTATTATTAGTCGAAGCTTTTGATGGTAGAAGTAATAGTAAATGGACATTAAGGTAGTCCCGAAGGCTCCGAGGCCCTATCAGGGCCTCAGGTAGCCTTTGGGACGAAAATTTAAGAATTCTTAAATTTTCGGCGCGGGTGGTGAAATGGTAGACACGTACGTTTGAGGGGCGTATGCCGTAAGGTATGAGGGTTCAAGTCCCTCCCCGCGCACCAGTTTCTTCCTCAATGCAAAAACCTCGCTTCCCGTAAGGGGCGAGGTTTTTGCTTTTGGGAGAAGAAACTGGCGTCCTGATGCCGCTCCGTCGGCATCAGGGCAAAAGAGAGCAGGAATTAAGGTGTTCCTGGGATCCAGAAGTCCCGGGATTTCTGTTTCTTTATTTTCCGTTGCTTTCTTCTCACGAGTAGGTTTTAATAGGTAAAATGAAACGGGAGTCTTATGAAGATTGAAGTCAGTGCCAGCATCCTTTCCGCGGATTTTGGAAAGCTCGCCGATGCCGTTACCATGGCCGAGACAGCCGGGATCGACCGGTTCCACATTGATGTTATGGACGGGCATTTCGTGCCCAATATTACGATCGGTCCGCTTATTTTACAGGCGGTCCGCAAACGCACCGAGCGTCCGCTGAAGGCGCACCTGATGATTGAGCATCCCTGGGATTATATTGATCCTTTTATTGATGCCGGCGCAGACAGTATCGGCATTCATGTGGAATGTTATGGCGAGCGTCGCGCGGCCTGTCGCGAGTATGGCCAGTATCCCAAGGAAGTGGATGCGATCGATCTTGAGCTCATCCGGCGCGATATTGCGCGGATAAGAACCCAGGGCTGCCAGGCCTGTCTGGTAGTGAATCCCGGAACGCCGATCGGGACGGTCGACCCGTTGTTGGGTGAGATCGACAGTGTTCTTGTGATGTCGGTCAATCCTGGGTTCGCGGGGCAGAAGTTCATCCCCGGCGCGCTGACAAAGATTCAGTCGCTCAGGAAGAAGTTCTCAGGTGATATTGTTGTGGATGGCGGCGTCAATGAGATGAGCGCGCCTGGGGTTGTCAAGGCCGGGGCGAATATTCTGGTGACCGCGAGTTATTTCTTCGGCAGTGCAGATCCGGCCGGTGTTGTGCGTTCCCTCAAAAGCCTGGGCCAGTGACCACTTGCTGAGTAGCATGCAGACAGGTTTGTGTGGTATATTATGAGTGGAGAAATAAGATGCTGATACCTGTTTTCAAATCAGGCCGCCGTGCACAGGCTATGCTGGAGTATATGCTACTCATGGGCCTGGTGGCTTTTCTTGTGTTCGCGGCCATGAGACAATATGGTCTGTTGTCCATTACGCAAGGGAAGGCCAGGCAATTGTATCAAAAAGGGGAAAATCAGATCCTTTGGGATCGTTATGTTCACTGCAATCCTCCGTGTAAATGGAAAACAGAAGAGTGCAGGAACGACAATGGATACCCTGAGTGTTTTTGTGTTCCGCAATGCAAGGATAAAGGCCCGACTGATGATGATGAGTGTGGTGGCAAGTGTGCCGGGAAAGCAGAAAGTCTTTATGACCTACCGTTTGTTGGGGTGGGTTGCACAGGAAATCAAGAGGTTTCCTGTAATGCTCATGATGGAGTTCAAGACAATCGTGATAAGGTAAAAATTGCCCCTATGTTCGGCAGTAAATGTCATGTTGTTGATGTGAGTGATAATGGGGCAACAGTTGTGAGGAGAGATGGGAATTGTAACCCTGGTAAAGGTTGCAATTTAACCTTGACCTGTTCTGTAGAGCCGAAGCCGATCCTGTGATCTGGTTGCGGTGAAGAAGATGGATAGTTGAAGGCTGGCCTGGGGAAGGGTCAGCCTTTTCTTTTGTCCCGGACAAAATTGCTTTTATCTTGTCCTTTGGCGTATTTTTTTAGTTCCGCGCCGATCTCGCCTATCTGGGCCACGTGAGAGATCTTCTGAGAAATGTTGGACACGACGCCGATCGAGATCGACATGAGTCCGGCTTTGACCTGGTTTCCCTGGCGGTCTTTGCCGATGATGAATCCCGCCTGGCGGTCTTCCTCAGAGTAGAAGTTGGGCGCGGTTCGGTCAAAGAGGTCAATGATCTTTTCGCAGATCCGGTTGGCGGAGGCATCGGGACAGGAGAAGATAAAGTCGTCCCCTCCGATGTGGCCGACGAAGACGTCTGTTTCGCCGGACTCCTGTGAGGCCTGAATGATGATGCGGGCGGTGGCCTTGATGACCTCATCGCCTTTCTCAAAACCGTATTTGTCGTTGTAGAGCTTGAACTTGTCCAGGTCGCAGTAGCCGACGGCAAAGAGCATGCCAGTCTGGATGCGGTTCTGGAAGTCCTCCATGATCGAGGCGTTCCCCGGAAGATGCGTCAGCGGATTGGCGTCGAGGTTTCGCGAGGTACGCTTCATGATCATGTTGATGCGCGCCAGCAGGCTTTCCGGCTCAAAAGGTTTGATCAGATAATCATCCGCTCCGGCATTAATGCCACTCACCATATCCTTCAGGTCACCTTTTCCCGTCAGCATAATAATGGGAACGTGAGATAAAAGGACATTCTTGCGCAGCTCTTTGCAGAATTCCGGTCCGGTCATCACGGGCATCATGTAGTCGGTGATGATGATTTCGGGGTTGCTGCTCTGGGCCTGTTTCAATCCTTCGGCGCCGTTGCAGGCCAAGACAACATCAAAGCGTTCGGAAAGGGTCAGCTCAAGGACATCTAGGATGTCGGGGTCATCGTCGATGATGAGAATGCGCGGCTTTTTCATGGTTTGTCTGTCTTTTGTTGGATGCGCTCTTTGGCGCGTGGTTTGAAGGGCAGGGTGAAGTGGAACGTGGTTCCTTCGCCGGGTTCGCTGGTGACCCAGATCTTTCCGCCGTGGGCCTCGACGATGTTTTTGGCCAGGGCCAGCCCCAGTCCGGTGCCCTTGACGTTCATGTTGATCTCGTTCTCGACGCGGTAGAACTCATCGAAAATCTTGGCCAAGTCGTCTTTCTTGATGCCGATGCCGGTGTCCGCGATCTCCAGGAGCGCTTCCTGCTGATCGTGCAGCGGGATCGCGTTGACCGTGATTGTGCCTTTGGGCGGCGTAAATTTGATAGCATTGCCGATGAGATTGATGAAGACGCGTTCGACCTGGCGGGCATCGAATTCGATCTCGGGCATTTCGGCGGGGATATTGACCTTGAGGGTCACTCCTTTGGTGTTGAGTTGAGGAGCCAAAAGGTCGGCGATATTGTCGACCATGGGCTTAACCGGCTGCAGAACGGTTTTCATCTCGACGCGTCCGGATTCGATGCGCGCTATGTCCAGAAGGTCATCGATCAATTTATGCAAGTGGTCGGAGTGGATGTTGATCTTGGCGATGCGTTCCTTGGCCTGATCCGGGATAGTGCCGAGCTTACCGGTCAAAAGGATCGAGGCAAATCCCTTGATCGAGGTAAGCGGCGTGCGCAGCTCGTGGGACACGGCCGATATGAATTCGGTCTTTTTCTTGGAGATCTCTTCGACTGTCTTGAGGGCGAGCGTCAGTTCCCTGGTGCGTTCATTGACCTTGGTCTCCAGCATCTGGCTTGAGCGGTAGACCTGTTCGAACAGCTGGGCATTTTCGATCGTTTGGGCGATCTGGTTAGCCAGGATTCCCACCAGCTCTTCGTCGCCTTCGTTCACGGCCGGGGCATTGTAGCGGTTGCCGATGAAAAGCAGGCCGGCCAGCTTCTTCTGGGTCAAGAGCGGCGTCAGAATGAAATGTTCTGTCTCGAACAGCTGGGCGGTAGCAGTGCGGATCTTGGGCGCGGAGCTCAGGGAAGACAGGGTTGTTCCCTCCCGTAGGAGAGAAAGGATCTCTTCATTGGTCTCCAGCGCAGGCATCAGGGTTTCGACCTTCTGGGGGTCAAAGCCGATGACGGTCCGGCTGAAAAGTTTTCTTTCATCGTTAAAATTTAGAACCAAGGCGCGGGAGAATCCCAGTTGGGCCACGAGCGCCGGGTCAATTCGTTGGAAGATCTCGGTCTCATCAAAGGACGTGTTCATCTTGCGTGCCAGGTTCTGCAGTGAGTCCAGGCCGACGAGGCGGCGATCCAGCTCTTCCTGGGCTTTGTTGAGTTCCAGGTCGGTTTTTACGATGAGTTTGGCCTGTTCGTCCAGCTCGCCGAAGGCTTTCATGATTTTTTCATAGGCCGCGCGTGCTTCGCGTAACTCTTCGACCTTGGCCATGAGAAAATAGATCAGGATCGCGAGGGCCACGATGAGCACAATGAGGCCGATGGTCAGGATCGGGACAAGATCAAGCTGATTGGCGGGGTACGCGACTTCATTCATGATGTTCATCCGATAGCAAGGATAGTAATGCTGGAACTCTGCGCCCAGATATCCGGTATGTTCCCCATGCTGGCATGGGGAACGATCTCACCATAAGTATACATGCCGAAGATGGGTGTCGTTAATCCTAAAATCTCTTTTATCATGACGATCTCTTGCCAGGAGCTACGGCCGAGGATTCGGTGCCTGGCCAGGGACTCGAGGACCAGGATGAGCTTGGGAGGTTTGCCATGCAGCTTTTCCCTGATCTCGATCGCTGCATCGTGTGCAGACTTGCGGCAGGAGTCTTTGTCGCCGATCATAAGGTGCACCCAGGCGCCGGAAGGGATTTCGCTCTGCACAACCAGGCCACCGTGAGGAAGGACCTCGACCGGTAGGCAGACCTGGTATTCCTTGGGGACTTTAGTCCCGACGCCGAGAGGATACAGCAGGCCGATCTCCCCGAGCTGTCCGTTCTCGGCATGGGCCAGCTCTTCTTTGAAATAATTCTCGTAAAGTTTGTTGGCCGGCTGTCCGTCGATCTCGCGGATCACATTGCCTTCCACTTTGGTGATGATGCGCGGCCGGCCCAGAGGTTGTGTGCCGTGGCGCGAGGCAAAGGCCAGGGTGATCTGTCCGCCGAAGAGGAGCGCGACCGCGCCGTCGTCCGAGAACCGGTGCTGGAGGCCGACCATGGAGTGTCCGGCCCTGGTCCCGTCATGACTGACCGCGCCGAGGATCGGAAAGGCCCGCCCGAGACCTTCCTGCAGGCCGCGGATGAAGATCGAATTATTTTTTTTGGGGCCGCTGAGGAAATAACAAATGGCGTGCCTTTTAGGCATTTCCCGGTTGCTAATCGCTTCACGCGCCACCCGGATACCAGCCTCTTGCAGGGGCAGGAGGCTGAGTTGATCAATGCTGGCGGTGTTCATCCGGATCTCATCGGAGCTTATGATTAGAATGCCGACGCCACGCATTTCGATTGACCCAGGCAGGATGATTCCTGGCGTCATAACATAAAGGATCTCTTCCGGTCGGAGGATCTTTTGCAGGCCCTCGAAGGTTTCTTTTTCCATCGGGTAGCCGGATGTCGCAAAGATGATGGTCAGATCATTGGCTCCCAGGTTGGCCTGGTTTTTGGCTGCAATCGCCGCTTCCTTGAAGGCTTGTGCGGGATCAGGGTGATGAGAATGTCCTATGCCGATGGTGGTGGCCACGGGGTCCTTTGGATTATTGACTTAAAGAAGACCAGACCTAGGCAAGCGCAAGTAGAACAGGGAGGGCCAGTGTCTGGGATTGTATTCTTGCTGTATTGTATCGGCCGGTCGGGGAGGTGTCAACGTGCGGGGTTAATATTTGCCGAAGAGCAGCTATCGCCGGCCGGCTGCCTGGCGCCCAATTGTGGACGAGGCAACCGGCCAGCATTTGTCGGAAAGTTAGCCGATAGCGTTGGCGCCTTCTTCTCCGGTACGGATGCGGATGCAGCGGGTGAGATCTGTCACAAAGATCTTGCCGTCACCGATCTTGCCGGTGCGAGCGCCTTTGATGATCGCCTTGATCGTGGGTTCGACAAAGGCTTCGTTGACCGCGATGTCAACGCGGACTTTTCTTAACAGGTTGCCTGTTTCTTTCACGCCGCGGTAGAATTCGGTGACCCCCAGCTGGCGGCCATGACCGAGCGCTTCCGAAACCGTGACCAGGTTGACCTCGGCCTTGTAGAGTTCTTTCTTCACTTCTTCCAGTCTGTGTGGCTGGATAATGGCAGTAATGAGTTTCATGATGTCTCCGTTCTGTTTTAGTCGAGTATGGTGTAGGCCCGTTCGTGATGCTGCGTCAGGTCAAGGCCCATGATCTCATCCTCGGGCTTGACGCGCATGCCGATGATTCTGTCGACGACAAAGCAGACCACCGCAGTCACCGATGCGCAGTAGACGACTGTGACGCAGGCTGCGAGAATCTGGATTTTAAACTGGGCAAAGTTACCCAACAGAAGTCCGTTGGCACCGCCGGGGTTCACGGCGGTCGTGGCAAAAAGGCCGGTCGCGATCATGCCCCAGAATCCGCCGATACCGTGGACGCCAAAGGCGTCGAGCGAGTCATCATAGCCGAATTTCTGTTTGACGGTGCTGACCGCGTAGAAACTGACGACTCCGACAACAAGACCGATAAAGATCGCAGCCAGGGGCTCCACAAACCCGCAGGCCGGTGTGATGGCGACCAGCCCGGCGATGACGCCCGAGACGGTTCCGAAAATAGTTGGCTTGCCGGTTGTAATCCATTCAATGGCTGCCCAGCTGAGCGCAGCCGCGGCAGCGGCCACGTTGGTGGTTACGAATGCATTGGCCGCAACGCCGTTGGCCGCAAGCGCGGAACCGGCATTGAACCCGAGCCAGCCGAACCACAAAAGTCCGGCGCCGAGGACGACAAAGGGAAGATTGTGCAGTGTTGGACGCGGGAGTTCCAGCCGTCGGCCCAGGAAAAGAGCGCTGACCAGGCCGGCCACGCCGCAATTGATCTCCACGACCGTTCCGCCGGCAAAGTCAAGGATGCCCATCTGGCGGAACCAGCCGCCAGCACCCCAGACCATGTGGCAGATCGGGATGTAGACAAAGGTCAGCCAGAAGACGAGGAAAAGAAGGAAGGCGGAAAATTTTAATCGCTCGACCAGCGAGCCGATGATGACAGCCGGCGTGATCACTGCGAACATGGCCTGGAAGATGGCAAAGGCCTCGTGCGGGATTGTGGCACCGTAGTCAGGGTTAGGAGCGAGACCTACGCCTTTAAAGCCCGCCCAGGCAAAGCTGCCGATAAAGCTGTTGCCAGGACCAAAGGCCAGGCTGTAGCCGTAAAGGACCCACAGCACCAGGACCACGGCCAGGCAGGCAAAGCATTTCATGAGGATGGCAAGGATGTTTTTGCGTCGGACCATGCCTCCGTAAAAGAAGGCAAGCGCGGGGGTCATGAGCATGACGAGCCCGGCCGAGATCAGCACCCAGGCTGTATCTCCGGCGTTGATTGGAAGGGTGTTCATAGACGTTCCTCCGAGGTTAAACCATTCATCTTTGCAGCCAACCTTCGGAAACGTCATGAGCCGGGGCGGAAGAGACACGCGCTCCGGTTTCATCTTTCTCATCGGCAACGACGAAAAGACAAAGGCCCGACTCCATCGGCAGAGATGATCCGTCGATGGAAGCGGGCTTCAGTACCCGAAATGATTGGTGCCTCTTTGCGCCTCTTGGCGGACAACGCTGCCCGTTCAAGATGGGAGAATAATAATGGCAGAAGGTAAAATTGTCAATAGGGGCGAAAAATTTTGAGCTTGCAGAGAGCAATAAAAAACCCGCTGGTTGGCGGGTTTATTAAACTGGTAGCCCCTGACCGATTTACTTTGAAACAAATACTACAGGAAATCGAAACAATCTTCGCCCTGCGCGA
>JADFXE010000089.1:880-4433 GCA_015233705.1 Candidatus Omnitrophota bacterium | reverse complement strand
CCATTGTCAGGGGCGAGAAGGTGGATGCCCTGGCGGTCGAGAAGAAGAACAAACAGATGCGCATCGTGCTGCGCAACTGCGGCATCGTGGATCCCGAGAGCATTGACGATTACATTGCCAATGACGGTTACCAGGGGCTGGTCAAGGCCCTTGAGATGGGGCCGGAGAAGGTGATCGCCGAGATGAAGAAGTCAGGTCTGCGCGGCCGTGGCGGCGCCGGTTTTCCGACGTGGCTTAAGTGGAACATCACCCGCGGCGTGCAGGGCGCGGAGAAATATATCATCTGTAACGGCGATGAGGGCGACCCGGGCGCTTACATGGATCGCTCGGTCCTGGAGGGCGACCCGCATTCGGTCATCGAGGGCATGATCATCGGCGCCTTGGCTGTGGCCGCGACGCGTGGCTTCTTTTATATCCGCGCGGAATATCCGCTGGCGATCAAGCGCATCGAGAAGGCCATTGGCCAGTGTTACGAGAAGGGCATTCTGGGTAAGAATATTTTTGGCAAGGGGTTTGATTTTGATATTGAGATCCGGCTGGGTGCCGGCGCCTTTGTCTGCGGCGAGGAGACGGCGCTCATCGCCTCGATCGAGGGTCTGCGCGGATATCCGCGTCCGCGGCCTCCGTTCCCATCGGTGAAAGGCCTCTGGGGCCGTCCCACGGTCATCAACAACGTGGAGACCCTGGCGAATGTTCCCTACATTTTTTTTAAGGGCGGCGAGTATTTCGGCAGCATCGGCACCGAAGGGTCCAAGGGGACCAAGGTTTTTGCGGTCACCGGCAAGGTCCGCAATTCGGGCCTGGTCGAGGTTCCGATGGGGATCACGCTCCGGGAGATCGTATTCGATATCGGCGGCGGGGTTTTGAACAACAAGGCTATCAAGGCGATTCAGACCGGCGGTCCGTCGGGCGGCGTCATTCCCGAGCAGTTCTTTGACACTCCGGTCGAGTATGAAGGGCTGCAGAAGTTGGGCTCCATCATGGGCTCCGGTGGGATGATCGTCATGGACGAAAATGATTGCATGGTCGATATTTCCAAGTTTTATCTTGGTTTCTGCGTGGATGAGTCCTGCGGCAAGTGCGCGCCGTGCCGTATCGGCGGGACCCAGATGCTGTTTCTTCTGAACAAGATCTCCGACGGCAAGGGTGAGCCCGAGGATCTGGTGAAGCTCTCCGAGATCGCCAGCGCCATGCAGCGCGCCTCTTTGTGCGGCCTGGGGCAGACCGCGCCCAATCCGGTCCTTTCGACGCTTAAGTATTTTGCAGAGGAATACCGCGCGCACGTCGTTGACAAGAAGTGCGCTTCCGGAAAATGCGCGAGCCTGGTCATGTATTCGATCAACAAGGACAAGTGCACGGGCTGCGGGATGTGTCTTCGTATTTGCCCGGCGGGCGCCATCGCCGGGAACCGCCAGGACAAGTATGTGATCGATGCCAAGAAATGTATCAGCTGCGGGCAGTGTTTCGAGGTCTGCAAATTCGGTTCGGTCGTCCGTCAATAAAGCTTAGTGCTCTAACACAGGAGTTTTTCATGCCAACGGTTACGATGGTCAAAGCGCTCATTAACGGTATGCCGGTCCAGGTGGAGGCTGGCACGACCATCCTGGATGCGGCCAAGCGGATCCAGGTCAATATTCCGACGCTGTGCAAGCACACGGATCTTCCGGCGTCCGCCGGCTGCGGGATCTGTATCGTCAAGGTCCGGGGCGGCCGCAAGATGCTGCGCGCCTGCTGCACGCCGCTGGAGGAGGGGATGGACATTATCACCCATGATCCGGAGATCGTCCAGACGCGCATCACGGTGCTTGAGCTTATCCTTTCCAATCATCCAACGGATTGTTTAATCTGCGGGCGCAACAAGGATTGCGAACTTCAGAAGCTTTCCGCCGAGTTCGGGATCCGCGATGACCGTTTTGAGCGGATCCTGCCAGACCTCCCGATGGACAAGTCCACGGGTACGATCATCCTGGAGCCCAAAAAGTGCATCAAGTGCGGCCGCTGCATCGAGGCGTGCCAGCAGGTGCAGGATGTCTGGGCCTTGTCGTATATCGAAAGAGGATTTAAGACGCGCATTTCCCCGGCCGGCGATATCAAGCTGGCGGAATCTCCCTGCGTGCGCTGCGGTCAGTGTTCCGCACATTGCCCGACGGGAGCGATCTTCGAGAATGACGAGACGCAGAAGGTCTGGCAGCTGTTGCAGGATCCGGATACGCATTGCGTGGTCCAGATCGCGCCGGCAGTCCGTGTGGCCGTGGGCGAAGGGTTTGGCTATCCCGTTGGAACAAATTTGACCAAGAAGCTTTACGCGCTTTTGCGCCGCCTGGGTTTTAAGGCGGTCTTTGACACCAATTTCGGCGCTGACCTGACCATTATGGAAGAAGGTTCCGAGTTCGTTGAGCGTTTCGTTCACAAGAAGGGTCCGCTGCCTCTGATCACCAGCTGCTGCCCGGCGTGGGTCGATTACCTGGAAAAGTATTACGGGGACATGATCGATCTTTTCTCGACGGCCAAGAGTCCGCACGAGATGGTCGGGGTGCTTTCCAAGACATACTATGCCCACAAGAAGAATATAGATCCATCCAAGATCAAGATGATCTCGATCATGCCGTGCACGGCCAAGAAATACGAGATCAGCCGCGCGGAGGACATGTCAGCCTCCGGTTATCAGGACGTGGATGTGTCGCTGACGACCCGCGAGCTTATCCGCATGATCAAGCAGGCCGGCGTTGATTTCAAGAACCTGCCGGATGAGGATGCGGATTTGATGCTGGGCGATTACGCCGGCGCGGGTACGATTTTCGGCGCGACGGGTGGCGTCATGGAAGCGGCGCTCAGGACTGCCTATTTTGCCATTACCGGCGAGAATCTGCGGAACGTGAATTTCATGGCGGTCCGCGGATTGCAGGGTGTCAAAGAGACAGCGATCATGATCAAGGGAACAGAGGTCAAGATCGCAGTCGCGCATGGTCTGGTGAATGTCAAGGCCGTCATGGAAAAGGTGAAGGATGCCCTGCAGAAGGGGCAGCCGGTCCCGTATCACTTTATCGAGGTTATGGCCTGTCCCGGCGGATGCGTTGGCGGCGGCGGTCAGCCCTATATGGTCACGGATGAAATTCGCAAGCAGCGCGCCAAGGGGCTTTATACTGAAGATGCCAGCATGTCGCATCGCTGTTCTCATGAGAATTTCTATGTTCAGCAGCTGTACAAGGATTTTCTGGAGAAGCCCTTGTCTCACAAGTCGCACAAGTTACTGCACACCAAATACAAGTCTCGTCCATTGTATGTGAGGTGACATTGTCGTTCACAGGAGGGGCCGAGCCGCGGCAGGTTAGAAATAATTCTTTTCTTGCCATTGCCGGTATTTTTCTGTTATCTTATCTGCATTACCCATTCCATGACAATCAGTTAAGGATCGATCTGTCTGATGAGAGAGCCCCTGTTCATCAAAGAATCGGATCTTGTCGAGCTGCTGAAGAACCTTTCCGGGGACTTTGAGGTCTTTGTCCCGCTCAAGAAAGGCAGGCAGCGTTTCTACCAGAAATTTTCTTCTTCT
>JADFXE010000089.1:0-870 GCA_015233705.1 Candidatus Omnitrophota bacterium | reverse complement strand
GTCCGCGCCTTTGAGCCGCTCAAGGCCTTTTTCTCCAGGGCCCGTGAAGTGGTGGCCCAGGGGTTCAGCGATGCCATTCCTTCTTCTTCGTCAAAACCGTTTGCAATCGTTGGTGTTAAGGCCTGTGACCTGAAAGGCTTCAAGGTCCAGGATTCTGTTTTCATGCCGTCGGACGCCCAGGACCCGGTCTACACCAGGAATCGCACGGCCAATCTGGTCATCAGCGCTGATTGCACTTGTTCTATCGAGACGTGTTTCTGCCTGGCCATGGGCGTTCAGCCTTTTCCGCAGGAGAATTTTGACATAAATCTTTCCCGCGTTGCCAATGGATACGTTGTCTCGGTCGGATCTCCCAAGGGCGAGACGGTCGTGAAGATGAATTCGCTTCTCTTTGAGAAGGCGAAGCCGGAAGCGATCGCCGAGCGTGACGCTCTCCGGCGCGGCGTTGTCCAGTCTGTAGAAAAGAATCTGCGGGAGAATAATGTTCCGATGGAAACAGCCCTTCCCGGCAAGATCCAGAAGAACTTTCATTCTGACATTTGGCAGGATGAGGCCAAGACCTGCGTTGAGTGCGGCGCCTGCAACACGATCTGCCCGACGTGCCATTGTTTTCTTCTGTACGATCAGAAGGAGGGGGCTGGTCGGGCAGACAAGACCCGGATGGAACGCTTTCGCATCTGGGATTCCTGCATGATCAAGGATTTTGCCAGGGTGGCCGGCAACGGCAATCCGCGCAAGGCGCTCTGGATGCGCCTGCGCAATCGTTTTGAGAAAAAATTCGATTTTTTTCCGAAAGTGTCCGGCATCACGGCCTGCACAGGTTGCGGGCGCTGTATTTCGGCCTGTCCGGCCAAGATCGATATCCGTCGG
>JADFXE010000088.1 GCA_015233705.1 Candidatus Omnitrophota bacterium | reverse complement strand
CATTATACTGATGGGGGACAAGGGGGACGTGGAGTTCTGTGAGGCCGTGGCCAGTAAGATGTCCCGACGGCCGGTGATCGCGGCCGGAGAGACCACGCTCGGCCGCTCGGCGGCGCTGATGGACCGCTGCCGTTTTCTGGTCATGAACGACGGCGGGGCCATGCATATCGCGGCGGCGCTGGGCGTTGTGCCGGTCGTGATCTTCGGGCCGGTCGATGAAAAGGTCTACGGCCCTTTCCCGACGGAGGATCAGGTGGTCGTCAAAAAAGGCCTGCCGTGCCAGCCGTGCTACCGGAATTTCCGCATGAGCGATTGTCAGCATATGAGTTGTTTAAGAACATTAACTGTGGATGAAGTTTATAGAAAGGTTGAGCAGTTGCTATGAGCGTTCCATTCATTGATTTCACCAAGCAAAATGAAAAGATCAAGGCCGAGGTTGATGCCGGCTGGAAAGTTGTCATCGAGAAGTCTTCCTTTATCATGGGCCCGCAGGTCAAGGCATTTGAGGAGGAGTTCGCGAAATACTGCGGCGTGAAATACGCGGCTGGCGTCAATTCCGGGACTGATGCGCTTTACCTGGCGCTGGCGGCCCTGGAAATCGGGCCCGGGGATGAGGTGGTCCTGCCGACCTACACCTTTATCGCCACCGCACTGTGCGTTTCCTACACCGGCGCCAAGGTCGTTTTTGCGGACATCGAGCCGGTGACGTACAACATCTGCCCTGAAAGCCTTAAGAAGGTGATCACGCCCAAGACCAAGGCCATTATCCCGGTCCATTTGTACGGACAGATGGCGGACATGGATGAGATCAAGGCCATTGCGGACAAGAAGGGCATCGCCATTATTGAGGATTCCTGCCAGGCCCACGGCACGCGTTATAAAGGGAAGAAAAGCGGTTCGATCGGCAAGGCCGGGTGTTTCAGTTTCTATCCGACCAAGGGCCTGGGCGCCTGGGGCGACGGCGGCATCGTTGTGACCAACGACGAGAAGGTCAATTATATGGTCAACATGCTGCGCGACTACGGCCGCACAGATCGCTATTCGCACAAGATGAAAGGTCACAACTCCCGTTTGGATACCATGCAGGCGATCGTCCTGTCTGCCAAGCTCAAGTTCCTGGATGAATGGAATGAGATGCGCAAGAAGGCCGCGGCAGTTTACGCCAAGGAGCTGGCTGGCAGCGGCGTCGTGGTTCCCCGGAATGCGCCGGACCGCGAGCATGTTTATCAGACGTATGCTATTCGCGTCAAGAATCGCGAGAAGGTCATGGAAGCCCTTAAGCAGAAAGGGGTTTCGTCCCTGATCCATTATCCGATCCCGATCCATCTGCAGGAGGCTTACGCTGATGCCGGTTGCAAAAAGGGCGATTTTCCCGTCGCTGAGAAGGTTTGCGAGGAGATCCTTTCGCTGCCCATGTTCCCGCATATGACCTCCGTCCAGGTCCAGGAAGTCACCAAAGCCTTGAAGGAGAGTCTCTGATGCCGCGTCCGATGATCAGTGTTGTTGTCATTGCCAAGAACGAGGAACACAATATTGATGCCTGCCTAGGCAGCGTTCACGGCTGGGCGGATGAGATCATTGTGGTCGATGATCACTCGACTGACAAGACGGTTGAGCTGGCCAGGAAATACGGGGCCAAGGTGTTCAGCCGTGCCATGGATAACGAAGGCAGGCATCGCAATTGGGCCTATCGCCAGGCGTCGACGGACTGGGTTTTCAGCCTGGATGCTGACGAGCGGGCAACCCCTGAACTGAAAGAGGAGATTGATGGCGCGATCGAGTCAACATCGCACAATGCCTTCACGATTCCGCGCCGGAATTATATCGGCGATTACTGGCTGCGCTACGGCGGTCAGTATCCGGCCGCGCAGCTGAGGGTCTTTCGCAAGACGCGCTTCCGCTACGAAGAGGTGGGGGTCCATCCGCGCGCTTTTCTCGACGGGACAACAGGTCATTTGACCAAAGACATGATTCACAAGAGTTATCGGGATTTCGGCCATTACCTGGCCAAGCTGAACGGCCAGAGCACGCTGGAAGCCCAGAAATGGGCAGAGACCGGACGCAAGATGGGCAAGGGTACGGCTTTCTGGCGCGCCATTGACCGGTTCTTCCGCGCCTACGTGGCCAAGGCCGGCTGGCGCGACGGATTTATGGGGTTCATGGTCGCGTATCTTGGTTCGGTGTATCAGATCATAAGCTATGCGAAGTTTTATGAGATGGTGAATAAGCAAAAGCAGGAAAAGAAATGATATGGGTCAGCAGTCAGCTGACTTTCTGCTGACAGTTGACGGCTGACATTATAACCCAACCCCGATTCCGCCTGTGGCGGAACGGGGTAAATTCGCGCAGCAACTTACGTTCGGCCCGAAATGACGTCGGACTTCCGTAAACTGCGCGCTCATTTATGAAAGTAGTATTCCTCGACAGAGACGGCGTGATCAACCGCTTTCCAGGCAACGGCCTTTACGTGACCAGGGTCAAGGATCTTCATATCCTGCCCGAGGCGCTGGAAGGGCTCAAGCTCCTGACGGACGCGGGGTATCATCTGTTTGTGATCTCGAACCAAGCCGGTGTGGGCAAAGGGGTTTACACTCAAAAAAAACTTGAACAGATCACGGCGCACATGCTGAAGGCGGTCGAGAAAAAGGGCGCGAAGATCGATGAGGTCCTGTATTGTACCTGCAAGTCATCCGACGGGTGCAACTGCCGCAAGCCCCGGATCGGGAACATCATCAAGGCGCTCGGTCTTCTGGACAAGACCATTGACGATGCCCGGCACGCTTATTTCATCGGCGACACCGAAGGGGATATCAAGACCGGCACGAATGCCGGTTGCCAGACGATCTTCGTGCTTTCCGGCCGCGAAGACCGTGGCTATATGAAACGTTGGGATGTACGTCCGGACCACATTGTCGAGGACCTTTATGAAGCAGCCAAGCTTATCCTCAAGGAAGATCCTGCTCCTGCACGCCACCGCCGGCGCGGGGCACCGCAAGGCCGCTGAAGCGGTCTTGAACGGCCTCAAGGCCCGGGGTTACGAGAACGTCCAGTGCGTGGACGCGCTCGAACACACCAATCCCTTTTTCCGCATAGCCTACACCGGCGGCTACGAGTTTATGGTCGGGAAACTGCCCAAGCTTTGGTCTGTTTTCTTTGACCTCACTGACCAGAAATGGATGCTGCCTGCCTTCCGCGCCACACGGCGCATTTACAACGGCGTGAACACCGGCGGCCTGGTCAAGTTCATCAAGGCGACCGATCCGGACGTGATCATGACCACGCATTTTCTGTCGACGGAAGTCTGCGGCTGGCTGCGGCGCACCGGGCAGATCAGGGCCAAGTTCGTGACCATGGTGACTGACTTTGACGTCCACAAGATCTGGCTGACCGAAGGGGTTGATCTGTATCTGGTCGCCTCCAATTACACCAAGTCGCGCCTGGTCGCGCTGGGCGTTGATGAGCGCAAGGTCCAGGTCACGGGCATTCCGGTGGATGAGAAATTTGTTGTCCCGCGCGACAAGGCCGCCACGCGCCGCCAGCTGGGCCTTAAGGAAGATGTCTTTACCGTACTGCTCTCGACGAGTTCGTTCGGTTTCGGTCCCATCGAGGAATTGGCCGGGCTCTTGAAGGATATTCAGCTCATCGTCATCTGCGGGAACAACAAATCGCTTTTCGCCCGCCTCACTGCGCGCGGCAATCCGCTGCACAAGATCTGCGGCTTTGTGGGCAATATGGAAGAGATGATGGCGGCCTCCGACGTGATGATCACCAAGCCCGGCGGGCTTTCGGTGTCGGAAGCGCTGGCCAACAATCTGCCGCTTATTTTTTTCAGCGCCATCCCCGGACAGGAGGCCGGCAATGTCAGGGTCCTGGCCGAACACGGCATAGGACTGAGCGACAAAACCCTGCCCGAGATCGCTTCTGAAATTCAGGCCTTTGCCTCCTCGACGGAAAAGATCCGCCTTGCGCGTGAGGCCACCAAGGCCTTGGCGCGCCCCAATTCTGTTGCAAAAATAATTGATTTTCTGCTGTAAATTCTTTTTTTCTTCTCCATAATAATAGACATCACGCACAAAATCCCTGGGGAGAGGCCTTCCATGTGTTCAGCGAAGGCTTCCCTATCTCCGTCGGGGATCTTATAAAAAATATTTTCAGGAAAACTTCTTATGAAAGGTCATTGCATGAAGAAGATACTTGTTCTGGCGTTCTGCCTTTTTGCCCTCGTGGTTCCGAGCCGGTTTGTTTTCGCTGCTACAGTGACTGTTGTGGAAGGCGGGGATGTGGGTGCATCGGGCGCCCCCGACGGCATTCTTTTTACGGGCACTACCTCGGGCGTAGCCAGGGTTCAGAATGCCGCGGTCGTTGGACAGGTGCCGTCCACCAGCCTCAGTGTTCAAATTATTTATGATGGGGTCGGGCAGCTGATTTTTGA
>JADFXE010000087.1 GCA_015233705.1 Candidatus Omnitrophota bacterium | reverse complement strand
TGCAGCAGGCATTCCAGTTCACCCTGATGCACTGGGACAAGGATGGACGTGTTGTTGACTTCAAGCTCGCTCAGGACAAGACATTGGTGGACTCCGACGGTAAGATCGGCCGGATTACGTCGGGTCAGGTCCCGAATGGTCAAATTGCGCTCACGGTGGACACAGGGAACAGAGTGGACGGCGACACGAGCGGTCTGACTGTTCTTAAGGGAGGCCGCCCGAATGATGTGTTGCCCGCAGGAACCTTGCCGGAGCAGACCAAGCAGCATACTGAGGAAACGGCCAAGTCCGAAGCGGCCGCAAAAACAGCCGGGAAACTCACCTATGATTCGCTACGCTTTGAAAATGATGGTGGACGGTTGGCCAATAACGGCGTGGCCAAGTTTAATTATCTTTTTGACAATAATGCCACGGGCACGGTGACAGAGAGTTACGCCAGCGGAGAGTATACATATGGCAAAGGCGTTTCCAATGTGCAGCTGTCCAATGTCACAGACAAGGATGGCTCAGCCTTAGCCACAACGACCTGGGGCCGGGGCTCACATTTCTTTACGAACGCAGGCGGGGCGTTAGTTCGTCCGGAAGGTTATATGAAAGAAGATCTGGGTGCTGCGCGCACGACCGCTCTTGAGGGCAAGAGTTTTACCTCGATCGGCTGGATCCAGGTCATGGATCAGAAGACGGGAAAGGCGATCGGATGGACCAAGCAGGCGCTGGAGTTCACGGATTTGGAGGTTGATTCAGACCGCAAGATCGTAGGCGGATTTAACGGAAATGGCGGAGGCGCTCCGGGTATTGCCTTCCTGAAGGAAGCGGACGGCAAGGCCTATGTGAGGGACGCCTTGGGCGGCAAGGCGCCGATAGATTTTACCAGGACCAAAGTGGAGAATGGCGACCTGCGCCTGGTGGCTGATTCTAAGCTTCAGGCAAATCCCTTGACCGCGGGTGTTGGCACGGTCGTTCTTGGCGGAATGTATATGCTGGGGGATCAGCCAGCAAGAGTAATACGGAATTCAAAAGGAGAAGTGATTCTCGCTCCGTCAGAAAGCATAGGGTGGGAACATATTTATTCTTTGGGTCGGGATATATTTAAGCGGATGTCGGAGGATGGACCGAAACCCGTCGCGGGGAACGTAGCAGGCGGATTGGTCAGCCCTGCAGTGCCGGAATCGTACAATCTTAAATTAGTTGGTGGCGCCAATGGACTTCTGGCCCTGGATGGCAAGGCCCAGTTAAATTATTCTTTTGACAGCAATGCCAGCGCTGAGATTACGCCTTACTACGGGTTAACTCATTTGACCTTTGGCAAGGGAGTCCAGAACGTTGAGTTGTTTAACGTGAAAGACAGCAGCAATAATCTTGTGGCCACGCTCAGAGTTGGCGATACCCTGGAGCAGGAAAAGAATAATGAGGGCAAGCAACCAGGACAGCAGACACATGCCAATGATTTTTACTTTACGGCCGCTCAGACGCTGGATAAAGGACCGGCCGGGGCAACGAATGGCATATCCGGCCAGACATTGATGAAGGCGATTAATCCCGCAGCAGGGTTCTCTTCCGTCTCCTGGGGCAAGCTGGTGAAGGATGGTGAAGCTGGTGATTCGAACCAATATGCCCAGGCGGAGCTTAAGCTGAGCGAATTGCGTTCCAGCCCGGAGGGGATTGTAGGTGCGAAATTGGCCGGAGACCGCACTTTGCGCGATAGTATCGGCGGCAAGATGCTGATCAATGAGAAGGACGGCCTCAAAGTTGAAGGCGGCGCACTTAAGATCAGCGGCTATTCCGATAATAAGGAAGGAATGGGTCTGGCGGCTTTTGAAGGAATTTTGCCCAAGGCAGTGTTTGGGATGCATCCTGATGCGGCGCAACCTGGCAATTGGATATTGGATAGGGGTTTTGATAAAGACAATACACAAGGTAAATCAGTAAGCACAGATGTGGCAAAAACGCTATTGAAAAAGCTGGCTGTTCCTGATCGATCCGTCGGGAACCCGGAAGATCGCTGGACCGGCAATGAACTTGCTTTCACCGATACGGAGAAGGTTGGCCAACCGGTCGTTATTAATAACGGACAGGTACAGCTTTCTTTCAATCTTGATAGCAGCGCCGGCGGAACGTTCAGTCAATTTTACGGTAATACGCATTTGATCAATGCAACAAAGTTCGCTTCTTTGGAGGCATTTGAGCTCCGGGACGGTAAGAACTCGCTGGCCACTGGACTGTTGGAAGGAAAAGAATTTTATTTTAACGAGGGGCAGGCCTTCACGCTTCCCAAAAAGGATAAAGACGGCATTCCGGTTGATGAGAATCAGTTAGGAAAAATATTTGTCAAGGCGATCGATGTTGCGAAGCCGATCCCGCTGGTCCAGACGATACAGGAGGGCAGCAAGAAGTATGGGGATGTGCCCCAATATACTCAGATCACGGAACAGGCGCTGAGTTATCGCATGGATCATCAAGGCCGTTTTTCTCAGGATGGGACGGTTTTGGTGGGATCGGGTATTCAGGAGTTGTTTGGCGCAAAAGCAAACTATCAGGAAGGACAGGGATATTTTGTAGATAAAAACGGCACATTGAGATTGAATGTTAAATCTGAGGGTAATTCTGCTTTGCCGGCGTTCCGGGACACGCTCTTCGATGAAGGGTTTCCGGTGGAGAAGGTGGAAGGCAAGCCGGGAATGTATAAGTTAAAACAGGACTGGAATGGTTTGGTAAAGGATGCCGAGGTTAGTGGTGACGATTTGATGGCTCGATTGGCGCCAGCCGGCGGAACTGCTCCGAAATCTGACGATATAAAGCATCGGTTAACGATCCAGGATCAGGCTGGCCGCATGGTGAGCATTGGTGATGTTCAGCTTGTGATCAATTCGGATAGCACAGGAAATGGTACGGCCACGGCGGATTATAGCAGCACTGCCATAGTCAACAAGACTGATTCTGATCACCTGGTGCTTTTTAATGTTTTAAGTACTGATGGTACAAAGACCCTGCTGGCCGAGACCGCGTTGAAGAACCGGGAGGGCACTGGTGAGGACGGAAAGACATTTTATTTGGATGCTAACAAACGTCTTGTTCCCGTCGGAACAATGGATGTTAAAAAATTGGGAACAATGGAGACAGAGGCTGTTGCGGGCCAGACCTTTGCCAAGGTGCAAACGGTAGAGTTGGCACGGGATGATAAACAGAATGCTCCTAAGAAGTATGGCCAGATCATGGAGCATGCCACTCTTTGGGAGGTGGATGCGTTGGGGAATTTGGTGTCTCAACCAATGCTTGATGTAAGTCAGGGTGTGCAGGATATTTTTGGCGGGCTAGCGACTTTCCGTAAGCGCACCAATGACAATGGTTACAGTTTTGAGAATGGCCGTTTGATGTTGGACCTGGTCTCGGTGAAAGGTCCCACAGCATTTTCAGCTCTCAAGAGCGACCTGGCAGACAAGGACCTGGTGGCCACGGTTGAGTATAAGGTTGTTAAAGACGGCGTACAGGGGTGGAAGGCAGGGAAAATGCTTAGCGCGGCCCAGGTCAAAGAATACTCCTTGGCCCCGGAAACGGTAGAAGCGGTCTACACGCTGAAGCAGGCTGTGGATGGAACCCCCGCCCTTGCAAAAGTTGATCAAAAATTTATGGATGATCATTTTGGGAAAACTGGCGAGGGGTCGGGAAACTCGTTTGATCATACGTTGCATCTTCAGAAACAGGGCAGCCGGATTGTTAACGATGGCCAGTTCCAGCTCATGGTCTCTGGCAGCGGCGCTACTCAATATTATGGCAATACGCATGTGATCAATGATACCGGCAGCCCGGAAATCTTTTTGTTCAACGTTAAGGATGCCGAGCAAAAAACAATTGCCGAAGGCTCGCTGATGAACAATCCGGAGAATAAAGGCGGTGTGTTGGCCAATCAGTTCTATCTAACTAAGGATCAGGCGCTGACCACGCCCCAGGGTTCGATAGACGGCGCCAAATTAGGCTGGATGGCGCTTTACGCGGACAAGGGCAAGACCTTTTCAATGGTCCAGTCTGGGACAACGGCGTCAGCAGTACCGCCAACAGGCGCTCAGGGCGTGGAGATTGCGAGCCATTTCAGCCAGACCAAGGAACAGGCCACGCGCCTGGTCGTGGATTCGCTGGGGCTGATTAAGAAAGAGGGCACGGTAATCGATAAAACGCAAGGCGTCACGTATCTTTCCGGCCGGGTCCTGCCGATTTCCGGATTTGACGTTAAAGATGGAAAGTTGCTGATCGAGGGGACAACGGCAAAGGGTCAAGGCGTTGATCTGTTGCTTGGTCAGACCGTTGACAATTCCCTGATCGGCAAGACGCTGGATAAGGAAGTCAGGCTTTCGAACAATCGTGTTATCCCTGCCGGAACTGAGGTTACAAAAGAGTTGCTGCATGAGATCCTGAGTGCGCAGTCGTCGGGTGACAGCGCGCTTCCCGCACCGGTAAACAAGCTGGCCGTCTATGCCTCAGGCGACCGCCTGTTGGGTGAAGGAAAAGTTCAGCTGGCCATGTCCTCTGATAGCACTGGCGGCGGCGTGGTGCACCAGTCTTTTGCCAATACGTCTTTGGCGGTTGATCCGGGCTTGGTCAAAA
>JADFXE010000086.1:4298-4619 GCA_015233705.1 Candidatus Omnitrophota bacterium | reverse complement strand
CGCAATATGGCGGATATGTGGGATGTGATCACAAAGAATTCCAATGGGTATGAAATGGCGTCAAGGATCAGAAATGTTCTGGAAGATCCGATCAAAGGTGTCCTGATCGTAGCCAAGAACCAGTTCACCATGCAGTTGGTCGGCGGGACAATTTACGACGCGGCCGAGCGCACGGTGGCCGCGCCGCCGGATGCTGACAGCGCCACGTTAGTGGTGGCGTCGGGCCGAATGTCCTTGAGTGAAAAGGTCTTTGGCAGGGCAGAAGATGTCCAGGCGAGATTGAAGGACGTCGTTCATCAGCTGGTTAAGAGGCGGTTCCCC
>JADFXE010000086.1:3742-4095 GCA_015233705.1 Candidatus Omnitrophota bacterium | reverse complement strand
AAGTATCGTCCAGGATACGCGCGAGGGCCGTATTGAGTGCGAAATAACGGAAGGGCGGTCTTGGATCTACCGTTCTCTGAAAGGAGTTCCGCCGGCGCCAGCGGTCGCCAGCGCGCGGCTGAATGTGTCCCTGTCCCAGGACAGGATCCATGCGCTGGACGATCTTATGTTGAAAGGGATCATCAAGGGCAGGTATAAGTTTGCGCCGGCCAGTTCTCCCGGCAGCAAACGGCATGACGCGGTCATCTTTTATTTCTATGAGAAACCTGACCTGCGGGCAAAAGAGAAGCTCGCGAGGTTTGTGACGGAGAATTTCAGGGGCAAGGGGTCAGAAGATCATAACCTGGCAGGCG
>JADFXE010000086.1:0-3716 GCA_015233705.1 Candidatus Omnitrophota bacterium | reverse complement strand
TCACATTGTCCGAGGAGATCAAGGATGAACACGTCATGGAACTCTATGGTCTGCTGATCTTGCTGGCGCCGGAGGAGGTTTGGCAGCTGCGTCCGCAGCTGTTCGACGAGGATGAAATGAGATGGGGGATGTCCGTCGGGAGATTCTACGCTCTGCAGGAAGCCTTTAAGGTGTTGGGCGTGGATTTGATCTACAACCGGGATACAGGATTCGGGCTGTTCCGAAACAGAGAGGACGCCTGGACCTATCTGGGGAAGCCGGGATCACCAGAGCGGACGTTCTCTTTGCCAGGTCCTCGTCAGGCCGCTGGCAATGACCTGGGCACGATCCCGTTGAAGCGTGGACAGATCATCCAGTGTCTTCTTAAGAATGAAGAGCAAATGAAGAATATGGGCCTGGTGGTGGATACCAATCTGCGCGGGGTCACTGCCGTTGGAGTATCGACCGATGGGATCTTCAAAGGAAATCGCGTCCTGAATCATGACATGCAGTATGTTAAAAATAAGGATTCGAGCCTCAGCATAGGACTGGTCCATTCTTCGGGTCAGCTCGTCATCAAGAATGATGGCCGGCAGCCGGTTCATTTGTACGTCGGTGTCGAGGTTCCGCTCAAGCCGCAAGGTTCTGTGACAGCGGTCTTTGACGGGTCGGTCAAGATGGCTTTTCGCAAGAGCGCTGACGGGGAGTTGACGTTTCAGCGTGAAGGCGGCAGCGCTGAAGTTGTTCCGGTGGCGGGATGGCAGCCGTATGAATATGAAAGACTCAACATTCGGATCGCCAATACGACTCGCGGATTTCGCGTTGTTAACGACGTACCTGGTGACCCGATCACGATGACTCTGGCGGACGAGGCGCAGGCGGACAGGGCGGATTCTGCCGAGAAGAGCTCGGGCTTGGATTGGGTCATCACAAGAACGGATGCGCCGGACTTCCTGGCGATGCCGGGCTCTAATCTTTCCATCGGATTTCCGGCAGATGTCAGCGGCGATGCACCAAAGCCTGCGGCGCCCGCGGTCAAGCATATCGGTGACGGCAAGACGATCGAGGAGGATCTGGAGATTCTGGCCAGCCTTTTGACCAGCGAGGACAATATTCCGCAGGTCAGGGAGGAGATATTGCCTGATTCCCAATTCATTCAAAAGCTGTTGGAGCGCATGAAAGACGTGGGCGAGGACGGGATCGTTCAGATGATGTCAGAGCAGCTGGCACGCTTCGACAGCCCCCGGATGAAAGAGGTGATTGCTATTCTGACCCGGAAGGTCCTGCAGCATTATTCCCAGGTGCAGCGGGATGTCCATGCCAAAAGGGATCAGGTGGATTTTTATGTGTCAGGGCATGTGCGGCAGAGCGAGCGGGCTCTGGACTATGTCCTGCGCCGGGTGGAGTCGCATCCGCAGCATAAGGTGATCATGTTCCAGAACCTGCGGCTGGGAGGCATGACGCCGCCCATGACGCCGGAACTTATGGCTTTTCTGGAAAAGAAAGGATTCCCGGTCATGGTGGTGGAGGAAAGCCTCTTGGAGCAGGACCGGCCGATGGAGGAAATCGTCAATGATATCCGGGCGGATCAGCGGTTTGCCGGCGCGAAGATCATCCTGTTCCGGTTCAAGAAGCCTTCGGGGAGCGTTTACGCGCAAGAGGATTCCCTGGAGAAGAAGCTGAACATTATTGATCGTTTATCTTTTTCGCCAGCAGGGCGCCTGCCGGTCGTGATGGTCGATCCTTCTTGTCAGTGGAGTATTGGGAACGCACTGCAGGAGGTTGGCGAGAAGTTCCCGTATTTTGAATTGCTGAATCCCAGCGAGATCAATTACGACAAATTCATCGAGGGGTTGCAGCCGGAGTATTACGGCGTGGATGACGTTGATGAATTGCTACCGGCAGACCATTATTCAGCTGCGGCCGGTGAGCTGTATCCGGTCTTTGCCGATAAAATGACGGAACGTTTGATCAGTGATCATGCCTTCTGGGAGGCTCTGGCTCAACCGGGCACTGCGCCGGAGCCGCACGTCAGGATATTTTATGATATTGGGCAGTTGTCTGAACGCATCAAGGGAGATATTGATCAGAATGCAAAGCATGGTGGATGGTTCTCCGCGTTACAATATCTTCATAGAACGGATCTCGGCGATCTGCTGCACTTATGGAACAAGATCAACGGTCTTGATGTGGATGAAGCGCTCAAGCAAAAAGGTCGGCAGATGTTGCTTGGGCAATTGGATCTTATGGTTGATTGTTTCCTTGTCATGGATAAGAAGTTTGAGGAAACGCGTGCCGCGATAACAGGTCTTTTGGCCCGCTTCAGTGGAATGGGTTTGTCGGAGGCGGACGTAAAAAAGGTGATCGTCAACGGGATAGCAGCCAATGTGCCTGAGAATATCACTCGGGATTGGCGAGATCATTTTGCCGAGATCGTTGCGGTGTTGATCAAAAAGAGCGACGCGGACCTGCGAGCGCTGCGGGATCAGGTGATCGATAATTCGGGCATTACGAACCCCGGCGGGATTGACCTGACTGCAGGGCGGACCGAGGGCGCGCTTGAGACCCGCGGCGATGGTGCGCAGATGTCGTTTAACATTGATCCTGTGAAGCTGCGGGAGCTTGAGAACGCGCCGGGCCTGACGCCGGTCATCTTTGATATCCATCCTGTGACAGACCTCAGGATGTTCCTGGGGCTCAGGGAAGAGGAACTTGCCGAAGCTTCCGGATGATCCTAAAAAGTTTGGGTTAATGATGTCAGCGGCTGGGACGGCTTATTCGCTCAAATCGCCCGCCCATTTCCTGGAAGATTGTAGGTCGGGCTCCATTCGCTCGTAATCTACCTATACGAGATTTCAAAGAACCTAAAAAGTTTGTAATGTCTCCTGCCTTGGTACGACAAAAAAGCATCTGCAAAAGGTGCAGGATCAATCCATTTTATTTAACAGGAGGTTGTGTTATGTCAGTATTAGTCGGCAAGAAGGCTCCGGATTTTCAGGCCACGGCAGTCTCGGGGGAGAACATTATCGGGGATTTCAGACTTTCCAATTTCAAGGGCAAGCACATTGTGCTTTTCTTTTATCCGCTGGATTTCACCTTTGTCTGCCCGACCGAGCTGCATGCGTTTGGCGACAAACTGGAGGAGTTCAAGAAGCGCGGGGTTGAGGTGATCGCTGTCAGCGTTGATTCTCATTTCAGCCACCTGGCCTGGCTCAAGACGCCCAAGGCCCGCGGCGGCATTGAAGGTATCGGCTATCCGATCGTGTCAGACCTCAACAAAAGCATTTCCCATGATTATGACGTTCTGGTTGAAGGTCGGGGCATTGCCTATCGCGGACTGTTTCTGATCGATAAGGAAGGAATCGTCCGTCACCAGGTGGTCAATGACCTGCCCCTGGGCCGCAGCGTGGATGAGGCCCTGCGCATGGTCGATGCTTTGCAGTTCTTTGAGAAGAACGGCGAGGTCTGCCCGGCGAACTGGAAGAAGGGCGAGAAGGCCATGAAGCCGGATCAGAAAGGCCTGGAGACGTATTTCGGGAAATAGCTGCAGAGATCGTTTCAAAGCAAAAGGCGCCAATGACGGCACCTTTTGTTTTCAGGCTTTTCAGAAGGCGTTCAGAAAGGGGCTCTCGACAGGTTTGGGGAAATCTGGTATAAAGAATGCCAGTTTTGATTCATTTTTATGGTTCCTTTGAGTCCTAAATGGGTAAGTACTGTTTATTGAGCTTAGCAAAATC
>JADFXE010000017.1:2984-19832 GCA_015233705.1 Candidatus Omnitrophota bacterium | reverse complement strand
CGTTGTTATTCTTTATTGTATTGGCGTAACTGTCGACAAGATGGGTATGCGCAGTTCAACGCCGTTGACCTGGAGTTTTGTGTTAAATGTCGTTGTTGCGGCGATTTTGCGTATCCTTATGCGCTTCAAGGTCAAAGATGCCCGGCGGCAGATCAAGGCGAATCTGTTGTGGCTTGTGCTGATCGGGCTGTGCTTGGCTGTCTTGATGATGTTCCAGATGAACGCGCTTAAGATGGCGATCGTGTCGTATGTCATTGCGATCAAACGGACCAGTATCATCATGACGTCTCTTTGGGGGCTGTGGTTCCTTAAAGAGAAGGGTGCGAAGGAGCGGATGCTGGCGGTCGTTTTTATGGTGGCGGGTGTCCTGGTCATATCTTTCTCAAATTGATAGGAGAACGGCAAAAAGAGGGGACATAAAAGCATAAAAGCAAAAAAGAACGTGGATTTTTTGGAATTTAAGGTAAAATGTTTTTCAAAGGAACAGGTTAAGGCAGAAATTCAATAAAACAAGGGGGGAATATGACTGCATGGCAAATGATTATCTGGGAACCGGTAAGGACGATGCTTCATTCGATCAAGATGTTCACGCCGTTTCTTTTGGCGGCGGTATTGATCCTTCTGATCGGCTGGATCATTGCGAATGTCCTGAAAGGGATCGTTCAGAAAGTGTTGGACCAGGCCAAGTTCAATGATTTCTCCAGGGATATTGGTTTTGCGGACATCTTGGCCAAGGGTAATGTTGGGCTGACCCCGTCAGGTCTTTTGAGCGGTTTGGTGTATTGGGCAGTCATGATCGTTGTTTTTGCTGTGGCGGTTGATGCGATCGGTCTGAAGGTGGCGGCGGATTTGATGGCCAAGCTGGCAGGGTATATTCCGCATGTGGCCTCCTCGATCTTTATTGTTTTCGTAGGTATGTTCCTGGCCAGGCTGGTTGCCGGTATTGTCAGGGCGTCCATGGCCAATGCCGGTCTTCCGCGCGCTGAACTTCTGGCAAGCATTGCCAAGGGGTCCATTCTTATCTTTGTTGCAGTCATGGCGCTCCAGGAGCTTGAGATCGCCAGCTTCTTTGTGACCACGACCTTCCAGATCTTCTTTGGGGCGCTCTGTTTTGCTCTGGCTTTGGCCTTTGGCCTGGGTGCCAAGGACCTTGCTGCCAAGATCCTCTGGGACTTCTACAATAAGCAGAACATCAACAAATAACAGGGGATAGTTCCCTGCTTAAGGGGCGGCTCCTTTCCAAGGGAGCTGCCCCTTATTACTTTCCAGGGAAGAGATTTCCTAAAAAATCTCTTTTATTTCTAAATTCCTATGGTAGTATTGGTGAAAATTTAATGAGGCAGCCACTTACGGAGCGCAGCGCTCGTAAGTGGCTAGCCGAATTAATCCCGCCTTGTTAAAGGCGGGATTGGCGCGGAAGATGGGCAGAAAGTTAAACCCAGCGCCTAAAATCTAATCCCTGGAGGAGCAATGATAGACTATTTGCTGACAGAAGAGCAGAAGATGATCCGTGACCTGGCCCGTCAGATTGCAGACGAGAAGATCCGTCCTGTAGCGGCCGAGTATGACAAAAGCGAGAAATTTCCCTGGGATGTTATGAAGGTCATGGCCCAGTCGGATCTTTTCGGCGTTTATATTGATCAGAAGTACGGCGGCATGGGCGGCGGCGTGTTTGAGCTGTGCCTGGCCACGGAAGAGTTCTCCCGGGCCTGCGGCGGAATCGCGATCAGCTACTCAGCTTCAGCTCTTGGCGCTTATCCGATCATCCTCCATGGAAGCGAAGAGCAGAAGCAGAAGTATCTTCCTTCCATTGCTAAAGGTGAGAAGCTGGCCGCGTTCGGCCTGACCGAGCCGGGGGCTGGTTCTGATGCCAGTGCCATCTCCACAACGGCCGAGAAAAAGGGTGATCATTACATCCTTAACGGTGTGAAGCATTTCATCACCAATGGCGGCGATGCTGAGATCTACACGATCATCGCCATGACCGACAAGACCAAGGGTGCTCGCGGCGCGAGCCTTTTCGTTGTTGAGAAGGGTACGCCGGGGTTCACTTTTGGGAAAAAGGAAGAAAAGCTCGGGATCCGGGCGTCCTCCACGCGTGAGCTGATTTTCACGGATTGCAAGATCCCCAAGGAAAATCTGATCGGCCGCGAAGGCACGGGTTTCATCGCGGCCATGCGGACGTTTGACATGTCGCGTCCCGGCATCGGCGCCCAGGCGGTCGGTATCGCCCAGGGAGCGCTGGATGAGGCGGTCAAATATGCCAAGCAGAGAAAGCAGTTCGGCCAGTCCATTATCAGTAATCAGGGCATCCAGTGGATGCTGGCAGATATGGCGACCGAAGTCGAAGCGTCCCGCGCCCTGGTCTATGCGTCGGCCAGGGAAGTTAACGCCGGCGTCAAGGACGTTGGCATGCACTCCGCCATGGCCAAGTTGTTTGCCTCGGATGTCGCGATGAGGGTTGCCACTGACGCCGTCCAGATCTTCGGCGGGTACGGTTATATGAGGGAATATCCGGCTGAGAAATTCATGAGAGATGCTAAAATCACTCAAATCTACGAAGGAACGAATCAGATCCAGCGCAATATCATCGGCATGGCCCTGATCAAAGAATCCGCGAAATGAATATCATAGTCTGCATAAAACAGGTTCCGGACACAACAGAAGTCAGGATCGATCCAGTCACGAAGAATCTCGTCAGGGACGGCGTCAAGTCCATCGTCAATCCTTTTGATGCGTATGCCATTGAAGAGGGCGTGCGGCTCAAGGAAAAGCACGGCGGCAAGGTCATTGTCCTGACCATGGGGCCGCCGCAGGCCGAGGCGATCCTTCGGGAAGCCATTTCCCTGGGGTGCGATGAAGGCGTTCTTGTCAGCGACCGTGCTTTCGCCGGGTCAGACACCCTGGCTACCGGTTATACCCTTTCCAAGGCGATCGAAAAGATCAAGGATTACGACCTGGTCATCTGCGGCAAGCAGGCGATCGACGGCGATACGGCCCAGGTCGGGCCCGGGATCGCGGCGATATTGGATATTCCCCAGATCACGTATGTTCGCAAGATCGAAGAGATCAAGGACGGCCTGATCACGGCCGAGCGCATGACCGAGGATGGTTACGAGGTCGTTCAGACGAAATTTCCGTGTCTTATCACGGTTGTGAAAGAGATCAATATGCCACGCCTGCCTTCGTTAAAAGGCAAGATGAAGGCCAAGTCGGCAGTCATCACGGTTTGGAAGGCTGCTGATATTGGTGCTGAAGAGAGTCGTATAGGTTTAAAAGGATCGCCGACGTGGGTGCTGAGTATTTTTACCCCGCCGCCGCGCTCCAAGGGGCAGATCTTCGAGGGTGAGCCGCAGCAGGCGGTCAATCAACTGGTAGATGCTATAAAGGTGTTAAACGTAAAATGAGCGGAATAACAGTTTACAAGGATAAATGTATTGGTTGCAGCCTGTGCGTGAAGGCCTGTCCGTTTGATGCCATCACCATGGTGGACAAGAAGGCCGTGATCGATCTGGACAAGTGCACACTGTGCGGTTCCTGCGTCGAGGCATGCCGCAAGGTTTTTGCCATTGAGATCGTTCGCGAGACCACCCAGACCCCGGATATCGAGAAGTACCGCGGCGTATGGGTCTTTGCCGAGCAGCGCAAAGGTGTAGTCCAGTCTGTGACGTTTGAATTATTAGGGAAGGCCAGGGAGCTGGCGGATAAGCTGAAGACCGATGTGGGTTGTATCCTGATGGGGCACAATGTCAAGGACAAGGCGCAGGACCTGATCCATCGCGGCGCTGACAAGGTTTTTGTTGTTGATGACCCCAAAATCGAGCACATGCTCGATGAGGCCTATGCCCGCATGGTGTCGAATCTTATTCGCAAGCACAGGCCCGAGATCCTTCTGTGCCCGGCGACCGCCATCGGCCGTTCGGTCATGTCCCGGGTGGCTGTTCAGCTTCGTGTTGGTTTGACTGCAGATTGCACGGCGCTGGATGTTGATCCCAAGGAGCGTTTTCTCATGCAGACGCGCCCGGCGTTCGGCGGCAACATCATGGCCACGATTCTTTCCAAGAATCACCGGCCGCAGTGCGCGACGGTTCGCCACAAGGTCATGAAAGAGGCCGAGGTCAACACCAAGAGAAAAGGTGTTGTCGAGGTCGTTGAGTTTGACAAAACGTTCTTCCTTTCCCGCACCAAGGTCCTTAATGTCGTCGATGAGATCACCTCCACGATCAATATCACGGAAGCCAATGTGATCGTTTCCGGCGGACGCGCCATGGGCGGGGCCGAGAACTTCAAGATCCTGGAAGATCTGGCCAAGGTTTTGAACGGCGCGGTCGGCGCATCGCGTGCAGCGATCGACGAGGGGTGGATGCCGTATTCCCATCAGGTCGGACAGACCGGGAAGACCGTGTGTCCCAAGGTTTATATCGCCTGCGGTATTTCGGGGCAGATCCAGCATCTGGTCGGCATGCAGTCAGCGGATATCATCATTGCAATTAACCGTGACCCTAGCGCCCCGATCTTTAATGTCGCCAACTACGGTATTGTCGGCGATCTGTTCGAGATCGTCCCGCTTTTGACCAAGCGGTTCAAGGAAGTTCTGTGATCGCCGCACATCTTGCTTTCTCACAGGGCCCGTCGTTTGACGGGCCTTTTTTTGTGTTTTTAGGGATCTAGCGCGAATGAGAAATCCGGGGACACATAGTGAGAAATCCGGGGACACATAGAAATCCGGGGAGAAATCCGGGGAAATCCGGGGACACATTATATTTTTAAATCCGGGGACACATGAAATCCGGGGACACATTATATTTTTAAATCCGGGGACACATGAAATCCGGGGACACATTACATTTTCGAAAAATCCGGGGACACATTATATTTTTAAAATCCGGGGACACATTATATTTTTCGTGGCCGCCCCGGTTTCCGTCCCTTCAGGTCATCCACGCTGATCCCTGACAGTTCTGCGACCTGTCCAAGAAAGAGATCGTCTCCGAACGGCCTGCCGGTGCGGTTGTGTTTGCGGATAAGCTCGATCTCACCATCTGTCCGTCGGGAGTTCACATATTTTCCCCATTCCGCCGCGCGCGGCAATAGCGGGCAGAAAGACAAATACGAATCCGCCTCTCCTTTGATATGGGCTCTGGCGCTCGACCAAGAATAGTCCTCAGCCTTTGTGGTCAGCCCGGCTTCCAGGGGGTTTCTTTCTACATATCTGATCGCCCTTAAAAGGTATGTCTCACCCATCACAAAGCTGCCGAATCGTCCCTGCCAAAGATATCCCCGCCAGCGTTCCCGGAAGTTCACCATTCTGGTATAAAACCGGTGCGTGTCACCTACGGCCCGGGCCAGGCCTTCACGGCTCGACGGGACAAGGACCAGGTGGACATGATTGTCCATCAGGCAATACGCCCATAGTTGCACTCCTTCGGCCAACAGATGTTCTTTGAGAAGGTTCATGTATTCTTGCCGGTCCTGTTCGCAAAAGAAGACCTTCATCCGCCGGTTGCCGCGCTGAGCCACATGATGAGGAAAACCCGGGACAACAACCCGATAACGTCTGGCCATAGACATCCTCCCGATGTTCTCAGATGCGGGGGAGTATCTGATACGTTTTATGGATTATTGGTTATTTTCCAAGAGGGGGGGGTCTTGGCGGGATAGTGGAAGGATAACATCAGAATACGTGAAAAACAAGGGGTGCGCTGTTTTATTGGTATGTGTCCCCGGATTTGTGTCCCCGGATTTATTGGTATGTGTCCCCGGATTTTCCACTAATCGAAAATGTAATGTGTCCCCGGATTTCCCCGGATTTAGTGTCCCCGGATTTATTGGTATGTGTCCCCGGATTTTAAATCGAAAATGTAATGTGTCCCCGGATTTACGGATTTAATCGAAAATGTAATGTGTCCCCGGATTTAGTGTCCCCGGATTTATTGGTATGTGTCCCCGGATTTCCCGGATTTTCGGATTTTCTGTCCCCGGATTTTCCCCGGATTTCCATTATTATTGCCGTCCACTTACGGGCAAGTTGCTGTATTGCAAACACAGTTAACACGCAGAGTGCAAGCTCCAGCGCCTATGCTGCCGCCTGAATTTGAAATGAAATATTTTTTAACGAGATTTTTCCAAAAAGGTATGCAGGGACCAGAACTGCCAGTAAGGTTGTTAACGGTGTCTGTAGATGATCTACAGCCGGCAGAACATTGTAACTGGCCAGCGAGGGGACTACCGCTGATTGTGCAGGTATCATTGTAGATGCAACCCGTGCCGGAGCAATTTTGACACAGTTGTCCTGCGCAGGGCGCGGTGGCGACGCATGCTTCGCTCACGCATGACGTTCCGGCGCCGCAGACTGTGCAGCTTGGGCCGCAGGTGCCTGTATTGCAGACACAGCTTCCGCCGTTCGAATTAGAGCAGGACTGATTCACTGGGCATGCCCCGCAGACATTTCCTTCCAGGCAGCTGTTGGCGCAGACGCAGGTATTGGAAGGCCCGCATGTAAAGTTGTTGCCAAGGTTGGCGACACAATCGTAGGCACAGGCCGTGCCGCAGCCATCGTCCCCGGCGCATTTGGTGCCGCAAGCCGTTGGCGTGCAACAGGCCCCGCCGTAACCCACTTGTCCGGCCTGGCAGCAGACGCCGCCAGCTATTATTCCGCTGGCGCAGACACACTGGTTACCGCTACACGTGTATCCAGCACCGTAATTGCAGCTATCGACGCAGGCATTGCATCCGTCCGTTGTCCCGGCGGGAAATCCGCACACCGGGCAGGTGCTGGTGGGTGTGCACGCGCAGCCGTCCGTGATAGAGACGTTCCCGGAGCCGACGGTACGGGCCGCGGCAGCATTGTGAAAAGATGTCCATTCCCCTGCTGTGGTCGCCGGGATGTAAATGGCCACACCCGTCGTGTTGGTGACCTGGAAACAATTGTTGGCGGCAACAGCGACCTTGAAGCCCTTGGTGATGCCGGTCGTCAGGTAAGGCGAGATCAAATTAGTGATATCCAGCAGGGTGGAGGTGTCGGTCAGGTCTGACGTGCCCAGCGTGACAGTGACCGTGGTGACTGTGGCCTGGGCTATTGGAGCGGTCAAGCCCAGGAGCGTAGCGCACAGGAGAAAGACAGAGAGGGTGGCATTCTTTTGGGTCATCAGGGGCTCCTTGTAAGATTTATCAAATCTGCAGCAAATCTGGGGACACGGATTCTCAACCTACCGCTTCTTGAGTTCGTCGATCTCTTTCTGCTGCTTCTCCAAAATCGCTTTCTGCGCCAGGATCTCTTTTTGCTGTCCCTTGATCGCCTCGACGAGAACCGCGGTCACCTCGCCGTATTCGACAGATTTCATGCTGTCATTACCGGTATGGACCACTTCCGGAATGACTTTTTCCACGTCCTGGGCGATAAATCCGATGCGCTTCTTGCCCGGATCCTTGATCAGATTGTAGGACACGCCTTCGAGCGCCAAGGCCTTGGCCAGGCCGTCTTTGATCGGCGCAATGTTTTCCTTAAGACGCTTGTCGGATTGGTGGTAGTAGGTATAGGCCTTAACATCGCCAGCAACGTCAAGTTTCACCGTCGGATTTGTCACCCCGATGCCCACGTTGCCTTGGGGGTCAATGAACATTCTATACCCGCCCGTTGTACTAAAAACCAAACTTAATGGCTGACCGCTGCTATTCGACCCTGTAGTGCCAACGTATATCGCCTGACCGCTTTCGCCAATGGCCCAATCGGCGTTGATTCTCAGGGCGCCGTTCGTATTAATATCTCCTCTGACGTCAAGCTTCGAGATTGGTGCCGTCGTCCCGATGCCGACGTTGCCGCCATTTGTTATTCTCATTTTTTCGCTCAAAGTATAAGCACTTCCATTATACAAATTCGTATCAAACTTGACCTTGTTATCGGCCACGATCTTGTCTGCCATTTTGCAAGAAGGCAAATGATAGACTGTTGAATTCTTGCTCGCCACAAAAACCACCGGAGGCTTGCACTTCTGACACGGCGCATAGCCTGCTTTCAGAGCCGCCTCAGCGTCCTTGAAAGTCACCTTGTTGTCCGCCGTGATCTTCTGCGCCGTAGCACAGGTCGCCAAATGGTACTTGTCCGAATTCTTGCTGCCGATGAGATCCTCAGCGGACGCCAACCCGCAAGCCCCGGCCAGAAAACATCCCGCCATCAATGCGATCAAAATTTTCTTCATGATCATTCCTTTCCTTTGAAGTTAGTGTGATTTGTTCCTATGCTACGCATTTGGCGCATGAATTCAAGAAAATAATTGCGGAAAGCTACCGGCCCCAGGTCTTTTCCAGGAAATCTTCCCGGCCGGAACCTTTTTTGTAGAGCTTATACTGGATGGAATGCGTGCGGTAATACTGCTGATGATATTCCTCGGCCGGATAGAACGGCTTGGCCGGAAGGATGGCTGTCGCGATCGGTTTTCTAAACCGCCCGGAACCGGTCAGCAGCTTTTTTGATTCCTCGGCCAGGCGCCGCTGTTCCTCATCCTGATAAAAAATAGCCGTACGATACTGACTGCCCTGATCCGCGAACTGTCCGCGCGGGTCGGTCGGATCAATGCTCCGCCAGAATAATCCCAAAAGAACGTCATAAGACACCTTGTTCGGATCGTAAACGACCTGGATAGCCTCGACGTGACCCGTTGTGCCCGAGGAGACTTCCTCATAAGTCGGATCCGGCTTGTCCCCGCCTGTGTAGCCCACGGTTGTCGAGACAACACCTTCCAATTGGGCAAACGGCGGCTGCATGCACCAGAAACATCCGCCGGCAAAGGTCGCTTTATGCAAGTCTGCGGACAAAACTTCTCCCTGAGATCCCATAAGTCCTCCTAAAAACAAGAACAGCATGAGAAGGTTAATCTTCTTCATGCTGTTCTGTCGTTTCAAAGGCACTCAAACTTACAATTATTCCACGTCGATCTGGGGACCCGCGTCCACCAAATGGCGGCCCTTTTCCGTATCCGTAAAATTACGGAAATGCGCCACGAACATCTCGGCGAGTTTCTTGAAGGTCTTGTCGTATTCCGCCTTGTCCTTCCAGGCATTCCTGGGATTGAGGATCTGGCTGTCAACCCCGGGGATCGCCTTGGGAATCTGCATATTGAAGATCGGCAAGGTCTCAAACTCCGCCTTCTCCAGGGAACCGTCCAGAATGGCATCAATGATCTTGCGGGTGCTGGGAAGGTCCATGCGCTCACCGACCCCGTACTTGCCGCGGATCCAGCCGGTGTTGACCAGATACGCCGTCGAACCGTGCTTTTCCATCTGTTCGCCGAGGATCTTCGCATAACGCGTCGGATGAAGCAGCAAGAACGCCTGGCCAAAACACGCCGAGAACGTCGCCTTGGGCTCCGTGACACCCAGCTCTGTGCCCGCCACCCGCGCCGTGTAGCCGCTGAGGAAATGGTACATGGCCTGGTCCTTGGTCAACTTCGAGACCGGAGGAAGAACGCCGTAAGCATCGCAGGTCAAAAAGATGATCTTGGACGGATGGCCGCCTCGGGAGACCGGGCGAACGATATTGTCAATGTGATAGATCGGATACGAGGCGCGCGTGTTCTCCGTCTTCTTGTCAGAATCGTAATCCACCACACCCTTGGCATCCATGACCACGTTCTCCAGGAGGCAATCCTTGCGGATGGCACGGAAGATATCCGGCTCCTTCTCCTTGGACAGGTTGATGCACTTGGCATAACAGCCACCCTCAAAGTTAAAAATGCCGTCGTCATCCCAGCCGTGCTCGTCATCGCCGATGAGAAGCCGCTTGGGGTCCGCGGACAGCGTCGTCTTGCCGGTCCCTGAAAGCCCGAAGAACAGCGCCGTGTCCCCATTCTTGCCCATGTTGGCCGAGCAATGGTAGGAACCCATGCCCTTCAGCGGCAGAAAATAATTCATGACCGAGAAGATGCCCTTCTTGATCTCCCCGCCGTACCAGGTGCCGCCGATCAGGGTGATGCGCTCCATCATGTTGAACGCCAAAAAGACCTCGCTGCGCAGATTGTGCCGATGAGGCTGGGGACAGGAAATCTTGCAGGCATCCAGAACCGTCCAGTCCGGAACAAACTCCTTGAGCTCCTCTTCCGTCGGTCGAAGGAACATGTTCTTGAAGAAATGCGCTTTCCAGGCGATCTCGGTGACCAAGCGGACACGCATGCGCGAATCCGGATTGGTCCCGCAAAATCCGTCCATCACGTACAGCTTCTTACCGTTAAGACGGTTCAGCGACAGATCCTTAAGGTAATACCAGGTCTCTTCCGAGATTTGCTGGTTGTCTGAATTATTCGTCGTGGGCGCGACCGGGCCAATGCCCCACCAGATCTTGTCCTTCGAGGTCTCTTCCGCAACGATATATTTGTCCTTAGGAGAACGGCCCGTGAACTTGCCGGTATCGACCGCGACCGCGCCGGTGGAGGTCACGACTCCGCGTTCATTTTCCGGAGTTGACGAGGACAGCTCCTGCTTCAAAAGCTCTTCGTAGGACAGATTGTAAAAGATCTCGTCATACTGAGTAATGCCGTGGCGCTCCAAGCGTAGATTTCTCATCTCGACAAAAACCCCTTTCCTGTGAATACTATAAAGAATAGCCACGATCAGCATATACCGGCTGCCCCTGGCCTTAAGCAACCGGCGCAACGGCGCCCAAATGTCCTCCTGATCAGGGTGGTAATAGAGAACGTAACATCCCAGGACAATGAGGACCATGCCCACGATCCCCAGCGGCCGGGGAAATTCTCTGACAATAATGGGCGAGGTGATCAGCAATAACAGCGGCGTAAAGCTGAGAAGCGGGATCGTCAGGGACAGGTCAGAGGCCTGGATGGACTTGAAAAAGAAGATCGATGAGACCGTCAGGATGACAGTCGATGCGAGCAGGGCTGGCCAGAACTCCGGACTATGAATGGCGAGACGTTCACGAAGGAAAAGCAGACCCAAAAACGGCAGAGAAAAGAAACTCACGGCCCAGGCTGTGACGTAGGGGCTCACCCGCGTCGAGACACGCTTGGAAAGAATGTCCTGCGCCGAGGTGCACAGCGCGGTCAGAAAAGATAACACCAGCCACATGGAATACACTCTTCCTCTAAAAATGACCCGGGGCAGCGCCTTGTCTCTCTTTGTCAAAAACCGAAAAACAAGACGCTGCCCCTGATATTGCTTTCTCTTCTGTTATCGTTACTTACTTTTTCGGAAAACAGATCTGGCACGGCTTATAGCCTGCCTTTTGCGCATCTGCCTCGGTATCAAACTTGACCTTGTTATCGGCCACGATCTTGTCTGCCATTTTGCAAGAAGGCAAATGATAGACTGTTGAATTCTTGCTCGCCACAAAAACCACCGGAGGCTTGCACTTCTGACACGGCGCATAGCCTGCTTTCAGAGCCGCCTCAGCGTCCTTGAAAGTCACCTTGTTGTCCGCCGTGATCTTCTGCGCCGTAGCACAGGTCGCCAAATGGTACTTGTCCGAATTCTTGCTGCCGATGAGATCCTCAGCGGACGCCAACCCGCAAGCCCCGGCCAGAAAACATCCCGCCATCAATGCGATCAAAATTTTCTTCATGATCATTCCTTTCCTTTGAAGTTAGTGTGATTTGTTCCTATGCTACGCATTTGGCGCATGAATTCAAGAAAATAATTGCGGAAAGCTACCGGCCCCAGGTCTTTTCCAGGAAATCTTCCCGGCCGGAACCTTTTTTGTAGAGCTTATACTGGATGGAATGCGTGCGGTAATACTGCTGATGATATTCCTCGGCCGGATAGAACGGCTTGGCCGGAAGGATGGCTGTCGCGATCGGTTTTCTAAACCGCCCGGAACCGGTCAGCAGCTTTTTTGATTCCTCGGCCAGGCGCCGCTGTTCCTCATCCTGATAAAAAATAGCCGTACGATACTGACTGCCCTGATCCGCGAACTGTCCGCGCGGGTCGGTCGGATCAATGCTCCGCCAGAATAATCCCAAAAGAACGTCATAAGACACCTTGTTCGGATCGTAAACGACCTGGATAGCCTCGACGTGACCCGTTGTGCCCGAGGAGACTTCCTCATAAGTCGGATCCGGCTTGTCCCCGCCTGTGTAGCCCACGGTTGTCGAGACAACACCTTCCAATTGGGCAAACGGCGGCTGCATGCACCAGAAACATCCGCCGGCAAAGGTCGCTTTATGCAAGTCTGCGGACAAAACTTCTCCCTGAGATCCCATAAGTCCTCCTAAAAACAAGAACAGCATGAGAAGGTTAATCTTCTTCATGCTGTTCTGTCGTTTCAAAGGCACTCAAACTTACAATTATTCCACGTCGATCTGGGGACCCGCGTCCACCAAATGGCGGCCCTTTTCCGTATCCGTAAAATTACGGAAATGCGCCACGAACATCTCGGCGAGTTTCTTGAAGGTCTTGTCGTATTCCGCCTTGTCCTTCCAGGCATTCCTGGGATTGAGGATCTGGCTGTCAACCCCGGGGATCGCCTTGGGAATCTGCATATTGAAGATCGGCAAGGTCTCAAACTCCGCCTTCTCCAGGGAACCGTCCAGAATGGCATCAATGATCTTGCGGGTGCTGGGAAGGTCCATGCGCTCACCGACCCCGTACTTGCCGCGGATCCAGCCGGTGTTGACCAGATACGCCGTCGAACCGTGCTTTTCCATCTGTTCGCCGAGGATCTTCGCATAACGCGTCGGATGAAGCAGCAAGAACGCCTGGCCAAAACACGCCGAGAACGTCGCCTTGGGCTCCGTGACACCCAGCTCTGTGCCCGCCACCCGCGCCGTGTAGCCGCTGAGGAAATGGTACATGGCCTGGTCCTTGGTCAACTTCGAGACCGGAGGAAGAACGCCGTAAGCATCGCAGGTCAAAAAGATGATCTTGGACGGATGGCCGCCTCGGGAGACCGGGCGAACGATATTGTCAATGTGATAGATCGGATACGAGGCGCGCGTGTTCTCCGTCTTCTTGTCAGAATCGTAATCCACCACACCCTTGGCATCCATGACCACGTTCTCCAGGAGGCAATCCTTGCGGATGGCACGGAAGATATCCGGCTCCTTCTCCTTGGACAGGTTGATGCACTTGGCATAACAGCCACCCTCAAAGTTAAAAATGCCGTCGTCATCCCAGCCGTGCTCGTCATCGCCGATGAGAAGCCGCTTGGGGTCCGCGGACAGCGTCGTCTTGCCGGTCCCTGAAAGCCCGAAGAACAGCGCCGTGTCCCCATTCTTGCCCATGTTGGCCGAGCAATGGTAGGAACCCATGCCCTTCAGCGGCAGAAAATAATTCATGACCGAGAAGATGCCCTTCTTGATCTCCCCGCCGTACCAGGTGCCGCCGATCAGGGTGATGCGCTCCATCATGTTGAACGCCAAAAAGACCTCGCTGCGCAGATTGTGCCGATGAGGCTGGGGACAGGAAATCTTGCAGGCATCCAGAACCGTCCAGTCCGGAACAAACTCCTTGAGCTCCTCTTCCGTCGGTCGAAGGAACATGTTCTTGAAGAAATGCGCTTTCCAGGCGATCTCGGTGACCAAGCGGACACGCATGCGCGAATCCGGATTGGTCCCGCAAAATCCGTCCATCACGTACAGCTTCTTACCGTTAAGACGGTTCAGCGACAGATCCTTAAGGTAATACCAGGTCTCTTCCGAGATTTGCTGGTTGTCTGAATTATTCGTCGTGGGCGCGACCGGGCCAATGCCCCACCAGATCTTGTCCTTCGAGGTCTCTTCCGCAACGATATATTTGTCCTTAGGAGAACGGCCCGTGAACTTGCCGGTATCGACCGCGACCGCGCCGGTGGAGGTCACGACTCCGCGTTCATTTTCCGGAGTTGACGAGGACAGCTCCTGCTTCAAAAGCTCTTCGTAGGACAGATTGTAAAAGATCTCGTCATACTGAGTAATGCCGTGGCGCTCCAAGCGTAGATTTCTCATCTCGACAAAAACCCCTTTCCTGTGAATACTGCGGTAGATTTATCCCTGTTTTTCCCTGCAAGCGATGTCAATTATTAACGAGCCTTGCTGTTTTTGCAACTTCTTTTTTGGCGGACTCCCGAGCGCCCTTATTCACGCAATGTCCCGGCAAAAGTCATGAATTTGATGTATACTTACGCTATGAAAAAACTCCACATCAGCTCGCACAAAAGAAATGAAGCCATTGATATCACGCCCATGGTCCGCGAGTACCTTGGCGAAATCAAAGCCGTCTGCGGCATTATCACGGTCCATTCGCCGCACACGACCGCTGGCGTCACGATCAATGAGAATGCCGATCCAGACGTCAAATTCGACATGCTCTTCCACCTAAGCCAGCTCATCCCTCCTGCCGAAACCTTCAAGCATGTGGAAGGAAATTCTGATGCCCACATCAAGGCCACCATCATCGGCTGTTCGCAAAATGTGATCGTTGAAGAGGGGCAATTGCAAATGGGGACCTGGCAAGGCGTTTACTTCATGGAATTCGACGGACCGCGCGAACGCGAGGTCTGGCTCAAATTCATCCCCGCTAAAGATTGAAACAGGCTAAACCTCCCGCAGACCCTCCTCCCTCAAGACCTGAATAAACGCATCCACGACAACAGGATTGAATTGCGTGCCTTTATTCTTTTTTAATTCCGCGACCGCATCTTCCCTGGCCATGGTCTGGCGGTAGGCCCGCGAAGAGGTCATGGCATCATACGCATCCGCCACCGACAGAATTTGAGCAAAAAGGTGGATCTTCTGGCCGCTCAATTTATCAGGATATCCACTCCCGTCGAAGCGCTCGTGATGACTTCTCACGATCTCCAGCATCTGCGGGCTCAGAGATACCGGTTTCAGGATCTCCTCGCCGACAACCGGATGGGTCCGGACAATATCCCATTCCTCTGTGGTCAAAGGACCGGGCTTGTTGAGGATCGCGTCATTGATCCCAAGCTTACCGATATCGTGAAGCACAGCGATCTGGCGAACCGCATCGACCTCGTCCTTGGAAAGGCCCATCTGCGAAGCAATGCGCGCCGCGTATTCGGCCACCCGCTCGGAATGCCCCCAGGTGTACCGATCCTTGGCCTCCACGATGCGCACCATGGACTGGATCACACCATAGAAATATTCATGATTCTTTTTCCGTGAAGCGCGCAGGTCGGAGGCCATGCTGTTAAACGCCTGCGCCAGCTCGCTGATCTCGTCTTCCCCGGGAAGATGTACCTTATAATCCAGATCGCCCCGACTGATGTAACGAGTGCCCTGCACGAGCTGCTTCACAGGGTCGGTGATTTGCCTGGAAAGAAGCAACCCCAGCACCAATGACAGACCAATACCCAGAAACAAAACAAAAATGGTTCGCACATAAACCACCCGTTGCGTGCGGTAAACATCATTTGCCTGCATATCCACGCCCAGGACCGCGACCGCCTTGCCATTCTTGTCACGGATCGGAGCATAGCCGGACAAGAGCGTGCCCCACTCGTCTCTCTCAAGTTTGTTATCTGCGGTGGCGATGTTGGACTGGAACGCCTCTTCCATTCTGGGGAATCGGCCTGCATTATATTTATCGCCGGGATAAGCCGTGACCCCTTTACATGTATTGGCAACAGGGTCAGCGTCCACGACAAACTGCCAGATTCCCTGGTGGCCGGTCGGCATCATGATGTAGATAAAGGCCAGCGGATCATTAACTCTCTTGATCTTTACCAGCGTGTCTTCAATGGCCTTATATTCAGGCGTCTCCATCCCCTTGCGGTTCAACGGAACAGCCATGAGCTTATCCACATCAACCGTCAACGCTGATGTTCGGGCGATGACCATGAGCTTCTCGCGCAACTGCTGGAATTGTGCGTTCAGGGTAAACTGGCAAATAACGATGTTGCTAAGCAGAACAACACCGCACATCGCCGAGATCAAAACGAGCGTCACCCTGACCTGAAATCTGCTCAAAAAAGCGCTGATCCTGCCCATCGTCAACCTCTATCACACCCGGCCAGAACATTCTTGGCCGTCAAGATCAACTCTTACGAATGATCTCCAGGAGCTCTTTCGCCGCCTCTTGCGGCCCTGTTCTTTCCCAGCCTGCCAGCCCCAGACGCGTACGCATCTGCCCGACAAAGACATTAGCCTTGAAACACTGCTCAAAATACTTGCGGGCCAAAGGCTCATGAAGGTCCCTGAACTGCGCCGGCCCGAAGACATTGGCAAAATACGAGTGCACCAGACCCGTCGATGTCGTCGTGCCTTTGCTCATGGCCGTCCCCTCACGGAAAACATTCAAGGCGCTGTCCACATCCTTGAACCGGTCAATGATCGGATGATCATCGTCGATAACATCGTAATTATTGGCATACAGGATAAAGTCCACCTGCTCGCCCTTGATCACCTCTTCGTAGGTCGTCACCGGAATGATGATGCGGGCATTGACCTGGTTGGCGCTCATGATGATCGCGCGGTCAATCTGCCCCAACGCATAGCCGGGCTGCAGGTCGTCGAGCCGCAGAAAGGCGCCGATCTCCGTTCCATAGCCCATAATCTTGCCATCCTGGCCGATCTGCAGAGAGCCCATATCATCGGCAATAATGATCAGATCCTGAATATGCCCCTCACCGAGGCCGCGGAAGGCCTCAAGGGTCTCTGACTTGCCAGCGCCCGTGTCACCCATGAAGAGGATGGTGCGGTCAATGTTACCCTTAAGGATCACTCGCACCAGCGCCCCATGGTACGGCAGTATCCCGCGCTTCATCATGATGACATTGTGCAGGGTCAGGACCATCTTTTTAAGATAACCGAAGTACCCGAATTCATCCTTGAGCGGCACGGCGCCGACCAAAAGCTTGTTAGCCACGTCGTCGAAGAACACCGTCTGGCAGCAAAATTTTGCCAC
>JADFXE010000017.1:0-2944 GCA_015233705.1 Candidatus Omnitrophota bacterium | reverse complement strand
GCGGACGGACCAGATCCTCATCCTCCGCGAGCTGAAAAAGATTGCACAAGGCATGCCCCAGTTCCGCGAAACGATAATGGAAATAGATCAGGATCACAAGGGTCCCGACCTTGGCCGGATAGCACAACCATTGGCCGGGATCAAAATCAACGCCGGCCAGCGGATTGCTGGTAACCGGCTCAAAACGGCCGGAACGCTTGTTCATCGGAGGCGTCAGGATGAGAGGTGGATAAAGCAGCATCTGACGGATGACCGGGATCTTGGTCAGCGCCCCATACTGCGCCGGAAGCGGGACCTCTTTCTTGACTGCGATCGTCGAGACCTCGGCACCGGCCGCGACCTGACGGTAAATGCGCGGATGCTGTCCCGTGACGTTCTCCTGGATATCGCGATAAATAGTACGGATGAGATTGGTCAGCTGCCAGATCGTCTCGTTGAACGTGCGATAAGGCTTCTTGTCCCATTCCCGCATTCCCTGGTCATCGGCAATAATGAACCGGTCAAAACTGCGCCAAAAATTGTAAAGATATTCCACCAGCTCGTTGAATTGCGCCGGGTCCCGCAGCAGAACACCGGCCCCGGGCACCACGTTGGGCACAAGGTTGCCCGGCATCTTGGCCAGGAACTTGAGCGTCTCGATGAATATCTTTATCTCGGCCGGACCGATATCTCTCTTGCCAAAAACATCCAGCAGGATCGAATTGCGCCGAGTCAGCTTTTTAATGGCCGCCTCAACGATCCCGTGAAAAAGCTCGCTCTGGTAGATCTCGTCCTCGGTCTCGCAGATCCGTCGATCAATCCGAAGGATAACCTTATTGTCCATCATTTGAAACGACTGCATACCGCGCTTCCTTCTTCCTATCGGTTACTGTTTGAACTTCCGGTACAACCCCATCCGCTCGATCGACTTTTTAAACGCGAGATTGATCGGCAAACTTTCCCTGGCCAGCTCCGGGTCCAGGGCCGCGACCCGCATGACCGCGTCTGCCATGGCCACCGGCGCCAAACGCCCCGAAAAAACTTCCTGCAACGCCTTCTCCGTCGCGATCGGCGCACCCTTCTTCATGACCCCGCAAGCGACAAGACGCAGCTTGCCGTATTTGTCCCGGTTCCCCGAATACCCGAAAAGACGGCAAATCAGCGGCCGCAAGGCATAAACTTCGCAACGGCCGTCGTTCTCATTGCCTTGATCTGGCGCGTAAAAGATGCACCGCCCGGAGAACGACTGCGCCTCAGCCTTATGCCACCAGCGATCAACTTCACCTCGATGGAGAAGCGCGTCCGCTAATGGAAGCATCTCCAGAATCGTTGCCTCCACATTCGAATTCGCGCAGCAATGCCCGCAGCGGCCGGGACAGGACAAGCCTGCCTTTTTCTGAAAAGAACCTGTTTCGCGGCTGATCTCGCCGTAAATCTTCTCGACGCCGCGGACCCTGGCCATCACACCGGAGGATCCCGCTTTCCAGCGGACCGCCCAAGAACCCAGGACACGACTGATCTTCTCGCCCATGTGTTGCATAATAAACCATCTAATAGCAAGACATAATATCAATATATCTTTAATTCGCAAGGATTTTCAGGCGGGATGAGGTCGGGCCAAACAACAACGTTTTCACTAGAAACAAAAATCAAACCGATCCGCAACTTGAAAAGGAATCCCGCTGGCCACAGGCGGGCAATGCGCTGAAACCACCTGCGCAGGCCGTGCCCATGACCAGCGGATCTTGTTTAAAAATTGATATCCAACTGGATCGTGTAGGTGTCCACAAGGTCCTTGTTGTTATAGATATCATAACCGAAAATAACCGAGGTGTTCGGCGCAAAATTATACGAGACCCCAAAATTCATGGCCCCGTAAGTGCTTTTCGATCCCTGATAATCTACCCCCACCCACCATTTGTCAGAAATCTCGGTCAATGGCCTCTCCCAGCCCAGAAGCAGGCCATCATTGCTGGCCTTGCCATTGTAGGTCAGAAGATCCTTGTTGCCGGTAAAACCGCCCACCGAGAACCGTCCCAAGGATAATCCACCAACGGATAATGTCTTGGCCGCTTTGCCGTAGACCACATCAAAATCGGTCTTGTGAGTGTCCGTGCCAACATCGAATATGCCAACGGCCAGGGCCGGGAAATACGCCCCGTAAGCATTCTCAGGAATCCCGACCTTGGTATTGAAATACACCGGACTGTTATCCACGCCCGTACCGGACTTGACATCAACCCCGACCTCAGCGTTCAGGTTCTTAAAAGGCAGCACCCCGGTTGTCAATCCAACGTCAGTGACCGTGGCCGGACGGACACCCGCAGCATCTCTTCCCGTCGGCACATAAATATCACTTCCCAGGTGCCATGTCTTAAATGGCTGCACGTCCGTTGACGGCCCCCAGATGATCGTACTGGCCGTCGCATGAGCCAAGGGAACATACCCAGCCGATGCCATAGCCAACACCCCCAGCACTCCCACCACCATACGCTTGACTGTTCTTTGATTTCTCATCTTCCTTCTCCTTTGTTTATTGCTGATTATTCTTCCGGATCATTCCGGTTCTTCTCCATGTCTCAGGCGATCATCCCTAAAAATAAAAAATCCCCTAGAAACCATCTCTGGTCTTTAGGGGACATCCTTGTCCTGAATATGGCCGCTACAGACAATTCGGCCGTCTTTTAAAGCATCCCTGCTTTCAATAAATAAAAAGCCCTCTCGCGGCATCTGTGCCACGAGAGGACTTCTGTGCCCTCAGCAATCTTTACAAAGAAACTTTACAACCGCCCCCGTGATCTGTCAATCACTAATTTTCTCGATCCGGATCACATCGACGGAACCTTGCCGCATCTCATAATTCCATTTCCAAATGAAATAGATCACCGGGTAAACCAAAAGTTCCAGCAAAAAACTGCTGAAGACGCCGCCGATCATGGGCGCCGCGATACGTTTCATCACATCC
>JADFXE010000016.1:7728-20225 GCA_015233705.1 Candidatus Omnitrophota bacterium | reverse complement strand
TGGTCCGACCCGCCGAGTTCGATATCGGCCTTAAGATGCACCGAATCATAACCCTGAAGCAACGGATAAATGAACTCCAGAAGACTGATCTCGCGGCCCTCCTCGAAACGTTTCTTGAAATCTGCACGGGCCAGCATCTGCGCCACGGTCGAACGAGCCGAAAGCTCCATTAAATCCTGCGCTGAGAACTTGCTAAACCAATGACTGTTAAAAACAACCTCAGTCCTGTTAGGATCCAGGACCTTGAAGACCTGATCTTTGTAAGTGACGGCATTGGCCTCAACATCTTCGCGAGTCATCTTCTTGCGCAACTCGTTACGCCCAGTCGGGTCACCAACCTGGGCCGTAAAATCCCCGATCAAAAAGACGACCTTATGCCCCAGGTCCTGGAACTGCTTGATCTTCCGGAGCAAAACCACATGTCCCAGATGGATATCCGGCGCTGTCGGGTCAAATCCAGCCTTGACGACCAAAGGCTTGCCTTTGGCAAGCTTCTTCTGCAGGGCTTCGAGATTGATGATCTCGGTCGAACCGCGGGAGATGATCTTGACAGCTTCTGTGGTATCCATAGGCAAAACCCGAAAAAAACGAAAGGTGAAAGGCTCCAGGAACAGCTTCCCTTTGACCTTCCACCTCTCGCGTGTAACTTCTCTTAGACCTTTGCGCTAACGCCGATCTTCATCTGCTCGACGTCGATCTTGATCACGCGCACTTTTAGCTTGTCGCCGGCCTTGAGCTTGGCCGCCTCTTCCTTGTCGATCTCGGAAGAATAGACCAGCGCCTCAACCTCATCATCCAGCTTCACGAAAACACCAAAGTTGGAATTAGTGATGACCGTGGCATCCATGACCGTCTCAACCGGATACTTTTGAGCGATCTGGGCCCAGGGATTATCCATGAGCTGCTTCAACCCCAGCGTGATCTTGCGCGCCTTGGCATCCACGCCCAGAACAATGACCTCAACGGCCTGGCCCTTCTGCAGGACCTCCTGGGGATGGTTGACCTTGCGCGTCCAGGACATGTCAGAAACGTGGATCATGCCCTCAAGCCCGTGCTCGAGCTCGACGAAGGCGCCGTAATCCGCAAAGCCGCGGACCGTGCCCTTGACCCGGGAATTCACCGGGAAATTCTGCTCGGCCTTAAGCCACGGATTATCTTCCAGCTGTTTCATGGACAGGGAGATGCGCTTGGCATCCTTGTCCACGTTGATGATCTGAACCTCGACGGTCTGCCCCACAGTGAACATCTCCTGGGGATTGACCATCTTCTTCTGCCAGGTGATCTCGGAGGAATGCAGCAGCCCCTCAATCCCCTTGTCGATCTCGACGAACACGCCGTAAGGCATGATATTGACCACACGGCCCTTGATGACAGTTCCGGCCGGATACTTGTCATACACCGCTTCCCACGGATTGGCCGTGATCTGCTTGAGACCCAGCGAAACCTTGGAGTTCTCCTTATCAAAGTCCAGGATTACGACCTCCAGTCGATGGCCCAGGGAAACGATCTCGGAGGGATGGCTGATACGCGACCAGCTCATGTCCGTGATGTGCAAAAGACCATCCACGCCACCGAGGTCGATGAAGGCACCGAAATCCGTGATGCCCTTGACCACGCCGGTGCGGCGCTGGCCCTTTTCAAGCTTGCCCCACAGGTGCTTGCGGTTCTCTTCGTGCTCTTTCTGCACAATCTCACGACGGGAGAGGATCAGATTGCGGCGCTGCTTGTTCATCTTCGCGACCAAAAACTTCCAGGTCCGGGACATGATGTCATCCGGATGGACGCCCTTGAACGCGGACAGCGACATGGGCAAGAATGCCTCGACGCCAGAAACGTCAACGATGTAGCCGCCCTTGACAATGCGAACGACGCGGCCATCGATAGTATCTCCTACATTAATGACATCAGCAATCTTCTGCCACCCCGTCAGCCTTTCCGCCTTGGAATGTGACAGGACCAGCCTCCCTTCCTCGTCCTCAATAGTCTCGATGAGGACCTCGATGGTCTGGCCAACCTGGACCTGCTCCGGATTGCGAAATTCCTCGATGGTAACGAAACCTTCTGACTTAAAACCGATGTCTACGACCACCTCATTTGGATTTTTGGCAACGATCGTTCCGACGACGATCTGCCCCTCCGTGAAGGATTTGAGGGTACTGTTGTAAAGCTCCTCCATGATGGATTTTTTTGTTTCTGTCTTTGTTGTCTCTGCCATTGTTAAATACCTTTTCCTTTCGATTTTTGGCCTTTATATTAGGGAAGTCTCCCCAAGCCAAGAGCATCAATTATCCCCAATAAGTATTTTTTGTCAAACAAAAATATGGGAAGCTTGTGCAAATCTAACTGCGGGCAGCCGGAGTCTTCTCAAGGGACCAGATCGTAGCCATGATATTTTCTGCTGCAGAATCGTAAGCGATGTCTTTGGAAATCGTTATCGGCTTACCAAAAACAACCCTGACGGCCGAACGCCGGGGAAACGCCGCGCCTTTGGGAAGAAGCTGGTCCATGCCTTCTATATATATAGGGATCACCGGAACCCCGGCTGTGGCCGCCAGAAAAGCGACCCCGGCCTGAGCCTTTGTCCCTCCGCGCGTCCCCTGCGGGAACATGAGAAGCGCATAGCCGCGTTTAAGCTCATCCAATGCCTCCCCGAGTGCCTTGCGGTCAGCCGTCCCCCGCCGGACCGGAATCCCTCCGCCACATCTGATCAATGCACCCAAAATCGGGATCTTAAAGAGCGATTCCTTGGCAATAAAGCGAAGCTGCCTGGGACAAACAACAGGGATCAAGACTGGATCAAGGTTGCTGATGTGATTCGAAGCCAGGATGACCGCGCCTTTGCGCGGAACATTCTCCCGCCCGTAAACCTTGCAAGGATAAAAGATGAGGCAAAGAATCGATACAAGGCCGGTCGAGAACCAGTAGTAAATAGAACGGAAAAAATCAATCATAAAAGGCCGGAGGCTGAAGATTGAAAGTCGAAGGAAAAGGATGTGCCCTTCCGTCCTCCACCTTCAACCTTCTGCCTTTTCAAAGTGTTTTTGCCAATTCCAATGCGTAATTCAACAACTCTTTGGTCCGCTTGGGACTCTTGGACTCCGCATAGGCGCGCAGGATCGGCTCTGTGCCGGAAGCGCGGACCATGATCCAACTGTCATCGGCCAGGTCCAGTTTGACCCCATCGTAATCCTTCATGCCGATGACCTTCTTGCCCAGGACTTCCTTGATCTGCTTGACCGGATCAAGTGTCTTCACCAGCCCCTTGAGGTTGATGCTGGTCTTGTCATAATAATAACGGCCGTACTTTTTCTCCATATCGTCGAGGATCTTGGCAATGTTCTTCTTCTCGTAGACCATCATCTCAAGAAGAAGAAGACCGGACAGAATGCCGTCGCGCTCCGGGATGTAATTCGGCAGACCCATGCCACCCGCCTCTTCACCGCCGGCAATGACATCCTTGGTCAGCATCAGGTCAGAAATGTACTTGAACCCGACCGGCGTCTCGTACAGCACAATGCCGTTCACCTGGCACATATTGTCGATCATCTTGGTGCCGCAGATGGTCTTCACCACCCCACCCTTGATGCCGCGGTTCTTCCACAAATGGAGCGCCAAAAGCGCCAAGATCTTCTGCGGCGACAGGAATTCGCCGCCCGGCAGGACCGCCGCAATGCGGTCCGCATCCCCGTCGAGAACAAGGCCGAGATCGTAACCTTTTTTCATCTTCTCGCGCAACAGCGGAAGATACTGGGGCAGCGGCTCGGGGCGCGTGCCGCCGAATCCGGGATTCACATCCGAATGGAGCAGCTCAAGCCTCACCTTGGTGCCCGCCAAGGCTTGCGCCAAAAGCGTTCCGCCTGAACCGTACATCACATCCTGAATAACGCGGAACTTCGTCGGCTTGATCTTCTTCAGATTGACGTAACTTTTGATGAACTTGATATAATCCTTCTTCAGATTAAGAACCCTGACCAGGCCGTCGGCAATGGCCTTCTTGAGATCCATGAACTTGACCTCTTCGGCGCCCAGATATTGCTCGACCTTGTCGGTAATATTCTTGCCTGCGCCGCCGCCTTCGGCCGTCTTGATCTTAAAGCCGTTGTAATCCGGCGGATTGTGACTGGCCGTGATAACAACGCCCGCCACGCATTTCTCCTCACGCGTTGCCAGGCTGAGCGCCGGCGTCGGCAAAGAGGCGTCGGAAAGGATCACTGCGATACCATTGGCCGCCAGCACCGCGGCGACCGTATCCGCAAATTCCTTGGACAGAAAGCGATTGTCATATCCGACAGCCACACGGACAGGCTGGCCGTCGATCTTTTGGGCATCATCCCTGACCCAGATCGCAAACGCCTGGGAAAGGATCTTCACATTCTCAAAGGTGAACGTGTCAGCAATGATGGCCCTCCAGCCGTCGGTGCCGAACTTGATAACCTGCCGTGGATCTTGCGCCATAACAAACCTTTCTACGCTTCGATTTTATACAAACGATTTTTCCTAATATACTCCAGGACCGCGTCCGGGACAAGATACTGGATCGACTTTTTCTGAAGGATGCGCTTGCGGATCTCGGTCGAGGACATCTCAATGCCGTTCATGGTGACCGCATGGTACTTCTGTTCGGTTTCTCCCCGCGGATAACCGGGGCGATTGACCGAGACAAAAGAGCACATCTTTTTTAGCTGGCCGATGTCCTTCCAGCTATCGATCTGCTTGATCGCGTCACCGCCGACAATAAAGAACAATTGGTCAGCCGGCTGACCTTTCTGCCTGAAATACCTGACTGTTTCGACGGAGTAGGACTTCCCGCCCTTCCTGATCTCAAAATCAGAGACTTCAAACTGGGGATTCCCTTTGGTCGCCAGACGCGCCATCTGCAGGCGATCCTTGGCGGAAAAAAGTGTGGGCACCTTTTTGTGCGGCGGGACGCAGGAAGGAATAAAAATCACCCTGTCCAGACGCATGGTCTCCATGGCCGCGCGGGCCATCAGAAGATGTCCGATATGGATGGGATCAAATGTTCCGCCGAGAAGGCCGATTTTCTGCATAAATAACCAAAGTCAGCAGTCAACTGTCAGCCGAAAGACTGCTAACCGCTGACGGCTGACCTTATTTCCTTATCTGCCCTGTCCCGTAAACTTCATATTTGTACGACGTGAGACCCTCGAGCCCCATGGGGCCGCGCACGTGCAGCTTATCGGTCGAGATACCGATCTCCGCCCCCAGGCCGAACTCGTAACCATCGGTGAACCGCGTCGAGGCATTGACATACAGGCACGCGGAATCAACGCCTTTGAGAAAGGCCGCCGCTTCCTTCTTATCCTTGCTTACAATAGCATCCGAATGCCGCGAACCGTGAATATTAATATGATCGATCGCCTCTTGAGCGCTCTTCACGACCTTGACCGTAAGGATCAAATCCAAATATTCCTCAAACCAGTCCTGGGGCGTGGCAGGAACAGCGTCGGGAATGAGCGCGCAGGTCGCCTCGTCACCCCTGATCTGCACGCCGGCCGCGCGGAACCGCTTGACCATCACAGGCAGAAATTTCTTCGCGATCTTTTCGTGGACCAGCATCTTTTCCATGGCATTGCACACGCCGGGCCGCTGGACCTTGGCATTGAAACAGATCTCCTCGGCCTTCTTCAGGTCTGCCTTGCTGCTGACGTAGATATGACAGACGCCCTTGTAATGCTTTACGACGGGAATACGCGAATTCTCGGCCACAAAACGGATGAGCCCCTCGCCGCCGCGGGGAACCACGAGATCAATGTGCTGATCCAGCTTCAAAAGTTCGACCACAGCCTCACGGTCGATCGTTTCGATCAACTGAAGCGCCTCGGCAGGGATCTTTGTCCCGCTCAGCGCATTTCTCAAAACCTGATAGATCGCCTTGTTGGAATGGATCGCCTCTTTGCCGCCCCTGAGGATCACGGCATTGCCGGACTTCAGGCACAAGGCTGCGCAGTCCGCTGTCACATTGGGACGCGATTCGTAAATGATCGCCACGACACCGAGAGGAACGCTGACCTTGGTGATCTTAAGACCGTTGGGCCGCTTCCAGCTGGCCAGAACTTTGCCGACGGGATCCTTGAGCTTCACAATATCCAGGATGCCATCTGCCATGGCCTTGACACGCTTGTCATTCAAGGTCAAACGATCAACAAGCGCGGCCGAAAGTCCGGCGACCTTGGCAGCCTCAACGTCGACCGCGTTCTCCTTGAGAATAAACGCACGCCTGGCCCACAACGCCTTGGCCATGGCTTTCAGCGCCTTGTCCTTATCTTTGGTCGACACCAGCGCCAGCTTAAGTGATGCAGCCTTAGCCTGTTTCGCCTGCTGTAAGATTACGGCTTGCATATCCATATCATTAATTCTCTGCTCTTATGAACCCGCCAAACAACTATTTCCCCGTCACTACCAGATCATCGATATGAATGACCTCGCGCTTGGCTTTTTTGTCGGTTGCCTTGGCCAGATCTGACACGGAATAATTTGTCACGCCACGGGCGATCTCCTGACCCGTTGCATCCTCGACGAGAACGACATCCCCGGCCTTAAATGCGCCTTCATACCCGGCCACACCGGGAAGAAGCAGGCTGACCGTGCCCTTCAAAAGAGCCTTTTTTGCGCCATCGTCAACCATGATCCGCCCCTTGGGTTTGGCCACAAAGGTGATCCAATGCTTGCGCATCAAAAGCTTTTCCGACTTCTCAAAGAAATACGTGCCGAGCGCCTCTTTGTTCAGAACGATCCGGCGGATCACGTCCGGCGTCTGGCCGTTGGCGATGATCGAGGGCACATCTGCGGAAGAGGCGATCTTGACCGCATTCACCTTGGCGATCATGCCGCCGCGCGAAACGTTCTTGTTCGCCGCGCCGCCCGCCGAGCCTTCGATCTCGGACGTAATATCGCGAATCTCCCGGAAAAGCTCGGTCAACTTTCCGTCCTCTTTCTTGTAAAGGCCGTCCACATCCGAAAGCATGATCAAAAGGTCCGCATGAACCAGGCTCGCGACCAGGGCCGAAAGTTTGTCGTTATCACCAAACTTGATCTCATCGGTTGAGATCGTGTCATTCTCATTGATGACCGGCACGACCCCACGTTCCAGAAGAACATCGAGAGTGTTGCGCGCATTATTAAAGCGCGTGCGGTCCGCAAAATCATCCCATGTCAGAAGCAGCTGGGCGCAGGAACGCTTGCGCGCCTTGAAATAATCGCCGTAAAGCCGCATCAAAAGCGCCTGCCCGATCGCGGCCGCAGCCTGCAGGGACGGTGTGTCCGACGGACGAACGCGCTCTTCAAGCTCACCTAAACCCAGCACCACAGCTCCCGAGCTGACCAGGACAACTTCGATCCCCTCATCGCGCAGGTCACACAACTGGCCGACCAAAGACTTAAGCCCCGCCTCGTGAGGCTTCATCATGTGATTGGCCAGCAGGCTGGAGCCGACCTTGACGACCACACGCTTGAGTTTTCTGGGAAACCGTCGTTGTGTGTTCATTGGATAGGATTCCTTGCTTCGTCCTTGAGTATCCTGACAATCTCCTGGACCAGGTCTTCCAGACCTTCGCGCTCCTGGGCCGAGACAGGAAATATAGCGACATTATACTTCTTCTTAAAACGTTTGAGATATTTTTTTGCCTCCGGAAGATCCATCTTGTTGGCCACAACGATCTTGTGCTTGTGCGCCAGAAGATCGCTGTAGGCCTCCAGCTCAAAACAGATCTTGTCGTAATCTTCGACGGGATCGCGGTCCTCGCTGCCGGCCATGTCAATCAAATGAATGAGGATCTTGGTGCGCTCGGCGTGCTTGAGGAACTGATGGCCCAGGCCTTTCCCCAGATGTGCGCCTTCAATAAGCCCCGGAAGATCGGCCATGATGAACCTGGCCTCGTCAGTCTCTACGATCCCCAGGATCGGCTGCTTGGTCGTGAAAGGATAATTGGCGATCTTGGAACGGACCTTGGAAATGCTCGAAATAAGCGTGGACTTGCCAGCATTGGGAAAGCCGATGATGCCCACATCCGCGATCAGTTTGAGTTCCAGACGGATGGTCACTTCTTCGCCCGTGGTCGGCGGCGTCACGGTCTTGCGGCGCATGTTGCCCACGCCGCCCTTGCCGCCCTTGGCCACGATCACGCTCTCGCCGGGAACGCTCAAATCACGAATCAAAAGATCAGTCGCGTCATTCCACAGAATAGTTCCGACCGGAACGCGCAGGACAATATCTTTCCCGTCACGGCCAGCCGATCCCTTGCTGGAACCATGCCCGCCGCGCTCACCCTGATAGTGCTGTTTGAACCGGAAATCAAGAAGGGTCTGAATGTGCGGATCAGCGACAAAGATCACGTCCCCGCCGTCCCCACCGTCCCCGCCGTCGGCGCGCGGATAGCGCATCCAAAGGTCACGGTAATGACTTTCGCAGCCCTTACCGCCGCCGCCGGCCTTGACCTGGATCCTTGCTGTATCGACAAATGCCATAAGAACCTCAGACGCTAAACATCAAAAGGCAAATATGAAAAAAGGGCCTGCATTCACCGCAAGCCCTTCTCCCATCTGATATCTGATAAATGACACATGACCCATGAACGCAACTAAGGATCAGGCGGATATCTTCGCGACCTTCAGGGACGCCAGCTCCGCGCGATGACCCGTGGTCTTTTGGGAATTCTTGCGCCGACGGAACCGAAACGCAATGGTCTTGTCCCCGCGAAAATGCTTCACAACCTGAAGCGTGACCTTGGCGCCCTTGACAAAAGGATCGCCGACGCGGATATCCTCTCCGTTGGCCACCAAAAGGACCGAACTCACATCAAGGCTCTGGCCCGCCTCCTGGGTAACGCCCGGGGCTTCAATAAGATCACCTTCCTGGACCTTGAACTGGAAGGAGCCGATGTCAATAACTGCGTACATATGTGCCTCCACTATTAATTGATCTGAATCTATTCTTAAAGAGCCCCTATTATATGAAAAAAATGCTTTTTGACCAGAAATTATTTTGCTTGTTCCGTTTTTCCTCTAAAAGAGAGTTCGCAAAATCGAATAAGCAAAGCCTCCGAAAAGGAACGCTACAAAAAGAACAAGCGCCCCGATCAACCAACGGGGAAGCTGAGGTGAACTGCCGCAACAGGATCTTCGGAAGAAAAACATATGCGTTTAAGTGTTTGTCTAGCCCCGTCTTTGGCGGAACAGCTCATTAGCCCCGAATCGCCTTCGGCTTATCGGGGTAAGTTCGGGCGCTAACTTATGTCGTCCCGCCGACAGCGGGACTCCATAAGTTATGCCCTCACTAATCGATCCTGACCTTACCCCGGCCGTGGCAATAAGGACATTCCGCGAACTTAATCGACTCCAGTGTCTTTCCCGTCCGCTCACGGGTCATCTCAACAAGTCCAAGAGCCGAGATCTTATTGACCTCGGTCTTGGCCATATCACGAGAAAGCTCATTACGCAGAAGGTCCAAGACCTTACGCTTATGCTCCTCGCGCATCATGTCGATGTAGTCAATGACAATAATGCCGCCCAGATCCCGCAGCCTCAGCTGCCGGGCGATCTCGGGAGCCGCCTCCATATTGACATGGAACGCCGCATCTTCGGGTGACGCCTGGCTCTTGTACCGGCCGCTGTTGACGTCAATAACCGTGACACCTTCCGTCGGCTCGATCACGATGTAGGCGCCAGACTTGAGGAATACTTTCTGATCGTAAATCTTCTCCAACTCGCCCGAAATCTTGTGCGCTTCGAAGATGGGGACATCAGCCCGATAATAATGAAGCTTCTTGAGGATCTTCTTGCCGATCAAAAGCTCCGCATACTTGCAAAGCCTTTCATACTCTTCCTTGGAATCGATGAAGACGTTCATCACGTCATCCCTGAGCTGATCACGCACGACCTTCCAGATGACATCGCCTTCCTTGTAAATCAGCATCGGAGCCGGCTTCTCGCGGGCCATTTTCAGGACCTGCTGCCACTTGTCGTGAACGAACTTTGCGTCGTTCAGCAGCTCTTCCTTGTCCTGCCCCGCCGAAACCGTGCGGATGATAAAGCCGCCCTGCTTGACGAAATCGCACTCCTTGATGATATCGCGCAAACGCTGACGCTCTTCCTGCACCTCGATCTTCTGCGAAACACCCAGATGATTATCGTAAGGCATGTAAACAACGAAACGGCCCGGGATGGAAACGTGAGTGGTCAGGCGCGCGCCCTTGGTGCCAAAAGGGTCTTTCTCCACTTGGACCATGATCTCCTGGCCAACCTTAAGCGGCACCTCGCGGTCCCTGCGGCCACCCTGCGGCCCCCGGGGACCGGGACGCTCCTGTTTCTTGGGTTTGCGGTTGAGCAGCTTGTCGATCAGGTTGGGACCACCCTGCGGCTTGCCGAAATCTTCCAAATGCGGATTCTCAGCGTCGGTCAGGTAAAGAAACCCATTCTTCTCCTGTCCAATATTGACAAAGGCGCCGTTGATGGACGGAAGGATCGACTCGACCTTCCCTTTGTAGATGTTCCCCAGGATCGACTGGTAACGATCCAGTTCAATATTAAAATCATCAAGTTTACGGTTATCAACAATCGCCACACGCCGCTCACCGTCAGCAACGTGGATCAGTATCTCTCTCGGCACAAATGACTCCTTAATTTGTATAAATCAAATTTATTACTTCTTGTCCACCGCGACCACGTTAATTGGCGTGATAATGTGCGGCGTCAAGAAAATCACCAGATCTACCTTCGTATGGACATCGGCCGTATGCTGAAAAGGCCAACCCAAAATAGGAATATACCCCAGGATCGGGACCCTTGTCACAGTCTTTTGAACATCGTCCTTGATCAAGCCCGCGATAACAAGCGTATCTCCATCCTTGATCATAACGCTGGTGGACACCACTTCGTTGCTTAGAATCGGCATGGTGGCATTCGAGGCATTGACTCCTCCCGTCGGCAAAGTCGACAAAATTTGCGTAATTCTCGGCTCAATGTCCAGCGTCACCATTTGCGCGTTGTTCACATGCGGCGTCACATTGAATATGATGCCGGTATCGATATACGTCCACCCCGAAATCTGCAGCTGATTGGTCTGGGTGCTGAAGGTATACTGCGGCATAGGAAATTGCTGCCCGACCTGTACCTTTGCCGGCTGATTGTCCAGCGTCACGATCCTCGGATTGGAAAGTATATTTGTATTCGCACGGCTCTTCAGCAGATCAAGCGTTGCAGACAACTGATTAAAGCTGAGCGTACCATAAGAAATCACCGGCACAGAGGGCGAATCTGCGGTAACATACTGCCGGACCAATCCCCCTCTTGAAAGCTGATGTTTGCCAAACGGGAATGACGTAGCTCGGGATGCTCCGTTAGCCGTTATCCCTCCGATATTCCAATCGATCCCCAAGGTGTCCGTCTTATCAAGGGTGGTCTCGACAATCCTTGCCTCAATCAAAACCTGAGGCGTGACCGTATCAAGCCTCTTAACCACCTCGCGCATAATCTGCAGGTTGCTGCTGACATCGGTCACAATGATCGCGTTCGTCCGCTTGTCAAAGTTGATGCTGCCGCGAGCGGTCTTCATCTTCTCCAGCGACTTGACCGCGTCCTCGGCCTTGCCGAAATTGAGAATAAAGGTCTCGGTTGTCACCGGTTCCTGGTCTGCCAGAAGCTTCGCGTCCTCGCGGCGCTTCTTCAGGTTGTCGACCGTCGTGACCAGGATGATATCCCCCTTCTGCTCGTAGCTGTAACCATAGGTCGAAAGGATCACATCCAGCGCCTTCTGCCACGGCACATCCTTCAGCTGGATCGACACCGTGCCCTCAACCTCGGGACCGGCGATAATATTGACACCGGTTTTGTACGCCAGCACCTTAAGGACATTCCGGAGTTCGGCCTCGCGGAAATCCAGCGATACATTCCCGTCCTTGCCCAGATCCACGTCAACGACCTCCTGGGTCTCGGCATCAGCACCATCCGCGGCCTGACCGGCGGCCGGCGCAGCACCCGCGCCAGCGGTCGCGCCTTTCCCGGGAACAGCCTTCTCCACCATGACGATCGGCGCCTGCTTTCCCCCGGCACCATCTGACGGAGCCTGGGCCCAGGCACCGAGAGCGCCCAGACCGGCCGCCACAAGTGCCATTACAAATCTCTTCAACATCGCTCCCTCCTTTTTTGGAACAAAATCTTTCTTAACTGCCGCCGGTAAATACCGTCAACAGCCGGTCCATCCTGAGGTCTTACTCATCCAGAAGAATGACCTCGACCAAGAATTTGATCTGATTCTTCTGCGCGTACTGGGCATCAGCGACAAACGAGAATGCATCCACCTTCCAGAAAACGTGCTCCTTCTCAAGACTACGCAAAAATCCGCTGAACTTGCGATAGCCGCTGCGGGCCTGCATCGCGACCGGGACTGCATAATACTTCTTATTGCGATCAGTCGAAATCAGACGCTGGACATCTTTCTGAGGAACAACCTGATCAAGAATAATTCCCTGCCGACCGGCCAG
>JADFXE010000016.1:5280-7658 GCA_015233705.1 Candidatus Omnitrophota bacterium | reverse complement strand
CATCATTGATCTTCTGCTGCAACCCGTCTCTCTGCGTCGTCAGTCGCAACATGTCCTTCTTGTTAGCTGAGAGGGTTTCTTTGTCGCGGCGCATATCAATGACTTTCTGGCCTGCGGCTTCCACACCGTGGATCTGCGGCATCATAACAAAAAAGATATCCACCAGCAGAAACACGGTCACCGCTCCACCCAAAAGCAACGGGAGGAATTTGGGATCAACCTTCCTAAGCATGTCGCTGATCTGTTCCGCCAATGAACTTTTCATTTCAACTTTGCCTTCAATGTAAACTCCGCAACCGAAAGCGTGGAGTTTTCCCGGCGGTGAATAGAATAATCGACATCAACACTGACAACACGTTCAATGAACGACGGCTTCTGTTTGAGCGTTGTCACAAAATTCCCGACTAAAAGCATCTCATTCTTCTTCTGGGAAACAGCATTGCCGTAAACCCCGAGAACACCCTTATCCAAAGCAACCTGGGTCAACCAGACCCCTTTAGGGACACTGCCGGAGACATCATTGATCAACTGCGACCAGAGAACCTGCGACTCGGACATTAGGGGGCGCAAGGCGTTCAGCTTCGCCTGAGCTTCCTTGGTTGCGTCCAGAACCTCCACAACGGTCTTCTGATCAGCCTGCAAGGACTTCCACTCCCCAGCCAGAACCCCGTACTCAACAGAGCGAGCCAGATACGCAACACCCAGGACAGCGTGCGCCACAAGAAGAAGCGCAAGAACAGCCACCATGGCGCCTACGATCACCTCACGAGGGATCGCTCCGAGTCCGTCCTCGAACAGGTCGCCGCTCTTCTGACGCACATTCTCTGGAATAAAATTTAGTCTAATCATAGCCGTTCATCGCCAAACCAAGGGCGGCCGCCATCTGCGGCCCCTGACGACGCATATCCTCCCCGCGGGCATCTTTGGCAAACAAAAGCTTGTCACAAGGATCCCACGACACCACCGGGATCCCCAAACTGTCCTGAAGCGCCTTGGGAATGCCCGGGATCAGAGCGCCCTCACCGAGGATCACGACCCGGGTGACCTGCAGATTCTTTTCCGTATTGAAATAATCAAAGGAAAGACGGATCTCCGCGACCAGGTTGGCCATGACCGTCTCGACTGCCTGACGGACGATCTCCTCTTTACCGGCAGGCTGCTGCAGCATCTTCCCCGCGTCCGCAAGCGGGACTCCGGCAATATTACCCAGTCTCTTGACAAACTCACCGGTCCCAATAAAAATATCCCTGTTAAAATGCGGCACCCGATTCACCATGATCATAAGGCCCGTGGCGCTGCCGCCGATATCGACAATGGCTGTTGCCTGTCCGGCGGCATCTGTCACCGCGGCCGAAGATACCGCAAAGGCATTGGCAATGGCGATCGGCGTTACGGTGAGGGTCTCAATATCCAGTCCGCTCTCCTTAAAAAGCTTAATCCGCGCCTCAACAATATCCCTCTTCACCGCGGCAATGAGCACCGCCATCTTCTTGTCCTGTCCATTAGGGTCAAGGATGAAACAATCACTGCGGATCGTGTCTTTGGGGAAAGGAAAATATTTATCTGCTTCGATAATAAAAGCCTGGCGAAGCTCCTTGATCGTCATGCGCGGCATGTCAATATAGCGGACCAGCGTCCCTCGTCCCGAGACAGCGCTGATAATAGGCCGGGGCTTGGCCCGCAGGTCCCAGGCAGCGATAATTCTGGCCAGGGCCGCTTTTTCCTCCTGGCCTTCGATTGGCTCGACCTTCCAGCGCAGGATTTCGAACCCCGTCTTGCGCCAGGTAATCTCTACCGCCCGACAGGCTCCGGAGGCGATATCTAAACCGACAAAGCTCCCCTGCCGTGACGAAGGAACGACACGTTTGATAAACTGGAAGTATTTATCAAGAAATGGATGCATACGTTTTTTGAGTAATTGTAATATAACAAAAGAAAAAAAGATAAGATAATTAATTCTTAAGTATTTTATATATTAAAGCCCCCTATTTAACAAAAAAAGGGAGGCCCGAAGGCCTCCCTTGCATGATCAAACACGATGCTGTGCTGTTACGGTGTCAGAACGCCGCCCGTTGTCATCGTATACGTCGTTGTTCCTGACGTCCCTGGAGCTGTGGGCGTCGCAATGAACGTATAGGCACCCGACGCGAATGTGCAGCTGAACGTGTAACCTGACATGGTCTGTCCACAGTAATCCTTGTTGATGTAGGCCGGTGTCGCGCCTGTCAGCGATGTCGTCGCCAGCGGATAGTTCCCCTGGTTCGTTGTCGCATACTGTTCAGACACGGACGAACGGGACCGCTAGGTCCCTTTGGCCACAGCAGCGTAGGTGTGTTCTTCGCCATCAACATGTTCGGGTTGACGTTCGCAGCCAAAAC
>JADFXE010000016.1:0-5188 GCA_015233705.1 Candidatus Omnitrophota bacterium | reverse complement strand
CAGAAGACGAATAACCCGTAGGTAGATATGATACCATCTTTTGTCCGTCTTCCATCAACCACTCCGTCCGGTTAACATTAAACCTGGACTACTTTGCCCTCCTTTCTTTTTACCATTTTCCGGGCTCTCCCCGAATACAAGCGATTTTAGTATGATGCGCCTGTCGGGCCCGAAAGTCTTCTCACTTCAACTATAACACAACCCCTGGTATTTGTCAAAATCCTTGCCTCCCTAGAACTTAGGCTTATAGATCTCCCGTTCCAAAGAAGACTTTTTCTTATCCAAAAAAATCATTTGTCTCCGCAAAGCATCGAGCTCTGCCTTACGACGCTTGGCACGTGCCTGAAGTTCATGATATTGGTTCTCTTCATTCTCAAAGCGCACAGCCTTGGTACGGGCATGCCGAACGCTGTTCGCCTGGGCCGTGGAAAGTTCCTTTTCCAGGCTCTTGACCGCCACTGAGCTGTCCGCGACATCTTTCTCTAACTGGGCCAATATCTGCGGCGAGACGCCTTTGACCTCTGCCTGCTGGGCAAGTTCCTGCTGTTCGGCGACCCGCTGTCTCACGTTGATCAGCTCTGCGTTCCTGTTCTTGATTGCCTCACGCAAGGTCTGTTGATCCTTAAGAACCGCCTGCAACCGCTCACCGCCTTCAGAGGCCTTCTTGGCCGCCTGCCATTCTTCCTTGGTCTTGGAAAGTTCTTCCGCTGCGCTCCGAACATCCTGCTGCAGCCGGTCACGGTCCTCCTTTGTCGCTGCCAAATTCGCCATGGTCCAGCCAGCCTTCATACCCCTGATCGACTTCTGCAACTGATCGATCTGAGACTGCAGATCCGCATCTTCCTTCATCCGGGCCGCGAGATCAGCCTCCGCCGTCTCCCCGGTCCGACGGGCCTGATCAAAAGACAGCTTGACCACAGACAACTTTTCCTGAAGAGGCTGCAAATTTTCTACCTTCTTCTGCGGTTGCTCGTCAACAACCTTGACCTGCATGGCCAGACGGTCACCTTCGGCCTTCAAGGCAGACAATTTAGCTAGCAGGGGCTTGACCTGGGCTCTGCGAGCTGCGTTCACCGCGGAAATCTTCTTATTCTCCGAGTTAAGCCTCGCCACGCTCTCTTTGAGCCCCGTCAAGGTCACATCAAGACCCTGCGAGCTCATTTCTTCCTCCCCGGCCCAAGCAAAGGAGGCAAGACCTGCCAAAAGCACCGCCAAAACAATTGATCTGATCTGTTTCATGGATATCCCCTTACTGAAGTACCTGTGTAATATTGATAATCGGCATAAAAAGCGCCATAACGATAAACCCGACGACAATCCCCAGAAACCCGATGATAAGAGGCTCAATTAAACTCGTCAAACCCTCGACCGCAGCATCGACTTGCTCATCGTAAAACTCCGCTACCTTGCTCAGCATCTTGTCCATCTGTCCTGACTGCTCCCCGACCGCGACCATCTTGGTCACCATCGTCGGAAAGACCTTGCTGCGTGCCAAAGGATCGGCCATACTCTCGCCTTCCCGGACGCTCTGGATGACCTCTTCGATCACCCGCTCCAGAACAAGGTTACCGATGGTCTTGCGGACGATATCCAAAGACTCCAGGATCGGCACGCCGCTTTGAAGCAGGACTGAAAGCGTCCGACAAAACCGGCTGACCGAAACTTTGCAGATAAGGTCCCCGAAGACCGGCATCTTCAGCTTCCAAGAATCGATCTTGTACGCCCCCTGGGGCGTCCGCTTGAGCAGAACGAAAACAACAATAAACGCGACTATACCGGCGATGACGAAAGGAAAGTTCTTCTGCATAGTGTCGCTGAAGTCCAGCAGGATCTGGGTCATAAAGGGCAGCTCCCGCCCAAAAGAACCATAGATCGTCTTGAACGTGGGAACGACCTTGATAATCAAAAGTGTGGTGACCAAAAACGCCATTGTGACAATCGTGATCGGGTAGATCATCGCGGAGGATACCTTGCGTTTGAGGCGCTCTGCTTTTTCCATATAGGAGGCCAGTCTTTCCAACACGGTCGTGAGTACGCCACCCGTCTCACCCACACGTAACATATTCACAAAAAGATTATCAAAGACCTTGGCGTGTTTGGCGAACGCCGCCGAAAGACCGCTGCCCAGGCGAATATCGTCCTTGATCGTGCCCAGGACCTTCTTGAATGAGACGTTCGTGGTCTGCTCTTCCAGAGCCTCCATGGTCTGGATAATCGGAATTCCCGCGTCGATCATAGTCGCCATTTGACGGGCGAAGAGGACCACATCCTCCACCTTGATAGGCTTGGCGCTCTCCAGGGAAGACACCGTAAAAAGCGCTGTGGCTTTTTCTTCCTTAATTCCGGTAATGACAAGGTGGCGCTTGCGAAGCTCCTCGATCACCTGGGCCTCGTCGGCCGCCATGATCTTGCCGGTGATCGTCCGGGCCTCCGCGTCCTTGGCCTTGTACTGGAACGTAGGCATTTAGACGCTCTCCCCGTAACATTGTTTGAGGGCCATCTCGATCTCCTTATGGGTCGAGATGAAGGTCGCGATCAGGCAGCCGGTGATCATTTCCAACTGATGATGGGTGTCTTCATCCAAAGGATTGAGCATAACAACACTCAGGATATTGCCGATACGATCCAGCGGAACAAGCTTTTCGCGCCGGGCGATCTCCGCCGGAATAAGCTTGATCACCTCCGGGGCGATTTCGTGCTTGCTCACCGAAATATACGGCAGATTACACTGTAAAACAAGCGCAGTCACAATATCGATCTCCGTCACATACCCCAAGCGGATCAGGATCTCACCGAGGAACTTCCCGGCGGCAAACGTCTGCTGGGTTTCCAGCGCACGGGTCAGCTGCGCTGGCGTGATCAGCCCGCGCTCGACCAGGATCTCCCCCATCAAACGTCTTTCAAGACTGGACCTGGACATAATCTCTTTCTCCCGCCATTATTATAAATCAGCCCTGGAAACACACACCAAAAAAGTTCAATCGTTCGAAGCAATCCTTAAAACTTCTTCAATGGTCGTCTGCCCCTGTTTCAAGCGCTCGATCGCATCATCCCACAACGTGACCATGCCCTGGGTTCGGCAGGCGTAAGACTTAATCTCATCCGGTGACTTGCCCTGAAGCAGCATCTCGCGGATCGCGTCATTCATCACCAGAGTCTCCGTCACGCCGAAACGGCCCAGATAACCGCTCTGGCGGCAATGGTCACAGCCCTTGCCAGTGAAAAACTTAGTCCGGGCATCCAGCTTGCCTTCAAAACGCTTCAGCGCCTCCTCGGGGACCTGCACCTCTTCCTTGCAATGCGGACAGATCTTTCGGCAGAGCCGCTGGGCGCAAACCAGGATCAAACTCGACGCCACCAGAAAAGGCTCGACTTCCATATCCACTAGGCGCGTCACCGCGCCAGCCGCATCATTGGTGTGCAGCGTCGAAAAAACCAGTTGCCCGGTCAAAGACGCCTTAATCGCAATGTCTGCCGTCTCGTTGTCGCGGATCTCACCAACCATGACGATATCCGGACTCTGGCGCAAAATCGAACGAAGCGCGGAGGCAAATGTCAGCCCGATATCCGCGTTCACCTCGATCTGGGTCAGGCCCTCAATAAGATACTCAACCGGATCCTCGACCGTGATGATATTCCGCTCAACCTTGTTCAGCTGGTTAATGACCGAATACAAGGTCGTGGACTTTCCACTGCCGGTCGGCCCGGTCACCAGGATCATGCCGAAGGGCTTGATGATCGCATCCTCCAGATGCGCGATCGAATGGTCGGAAAATCCCAAATGACTCAAACCAATCGACAGACTCTCGCGGTCCAGGATACGCATGACAATCTTGGGGCCATGGGACGTCGGCAAAATCGAGACGCGAAAATCCACTTCCTTACCGGACAACCGCATCTTGAAGCGCCCGTCCTGTGGCACCTGCATCGTCGTGATATCGATGCGCGCCATGATCTTGATGCGCACAATGACCGCCCCCTGGCTCTCCTTGGGAATCTCCAGAACATCCTGCAGAACGCCGTCCACTCGATAACGGACGCGCATATCCGTCTCGGTCGGCTCCATGTGAATATCGGACGCCCGCTGATGCAACGCCTCCTTGATAACCAGATTGACCATTCGAATAATAGGCGCCTGCTCGCCAGTGTCAGCATCTGCCGCAGCGCCGTTGTCATCGCCATCAGACAGAATCTCAAAATCCCCAACATCAATATTCTTGCTGACCTCGGCGACACTTCCCTGGCCCGCCTCCCCGTAAAACTTGTTAAGGGCCTCAATGATCTGAGAAGAGGCCCCCATGACCACATCGATTTTTTTGCCAGTAATATCCCGTAGATCATCAATGGCAAAGACATTCAGAGGGTCGGCCAGGGCAACTGTCATATTCTCACCGAGCGTGCTGATCGGCACAAGCCTGTACTGGCGCGCCAGCCGTTCAGGGACCAGTTCCTTCAACGTCTCATCCAGCTTGAATTTGCTCAGATCGATCGAAGGGATACGCAGCTCATGCAGCAACAGAAGGAACAAGTCCTTCTCGCTCAAAAGCCCGCAACGCACCAGGGCGTCCCCGAAAGACACGCCGTGCGTCCGGTGAAATTCAGAGGCCTTCTCAATCTCCTGGGGAGTTATCCCGGGGAACTGAAGAAGCGCTGCCGTGATTTTTTCACGAATTGTTTCCATACTCCATCACTTCTCATCCGCTGCGGTCACGCGAACAACTTCCTCAAGGGTGGTCAACCCCTTCGCCGCCTTGGCCATGGCATCCTCGCGCATGGTCCTCATGCCTTCCCTGCGGCCGATATCCTTGATCTGCCGCTCGCCAAGCCGGCTAAGAATGTTCCGCTTAAGCTCCGGCGTCATAGTCAGAACCTCGTGGATCCCGACCCGGCCGCTGTAGCCGGAGCCCAGGCACTTCTGACATCCCCGGCCTCGAGAAAAAATATTATTATGCCCCGGCATAACCTTATCAATCTCCAGCTTCTTAAAAAGCGTATCCGATATCGCATAATCTTCCTTTCAATGCGGACAGATTCGACGCAAAAGACGCTGAGCAAAAAAAAAATTTACCGCTGAACAGATCAGGAAAGGGTCCATGCCCATGTTCATCATAAGGACGATCGACCCGGCGGCCGTCGTCGTATGAAGAGAGATGTCGACCATATGTCCGGTCGCGGCGGCCCTGACGCG
>JADFXE010000085.1 GCA_015233705.1 Candidatus Omnitrophota bacterium | reverse complement strand
TTCTAACTGAGAAACCATCTCCAAAGAATGACGCCAGACGTCCAGATGATGATATCCGCCCTGGTGGACCTTTTCCATGACGCGCAACTGCGGGATAACTTCAAAGAGGATCCCATCCTTGTACATCGCCTTCAGCGTCGCGGCAGCCCGCGGGCTTTCCAGGATCTTGAAGAACTCTTCCCTCACCCGTTCAGGAGACGCCTTGGCGATCAGCTTAACCTGCGCCCTGATCGCCTTCTGAGTTGCAGGATCGATCTTAAACCCGAGCTGCGCCATCAGGCTGTAAGCGCGCAAAAGCCTTAACGGATCGTCGACAAACGCCTTGGCCGAAACCATGCGCAGGACCCGGGCCTTCAGATCAGCCTTGGCTTTTTTATCAGGAATGATCTTCGCGGAAATCTGCTCCGCATCAGTGAGGTGGCGAAAGTTAACGGCAAGAGTATTGATAGTAAAGTCGCGCTTTTTAAGATCGCGCCGAAAGGTCGGAGCGCGAAAATCAGCCAAGTCAAAGGTCCAGAGCTGCCCGTCCTTCTTTTTGGCCACACGAGCGCAGCCAGTCTCCGCGTCGAGCAGCACGAAAGCCCCTTTGATCTTCCGGGCAAAGGCGCGCGCCAGCGGGATCGCGTCTTGGGAGACCGCAAAATCAAAGTCACGCCCCTGGCGGCCGAGAAGAAGGTCGCGCGGCGCCCCGCCAACAAGATAAATAGCGACAGGCTTCTTTCTGATCAGTTCCTGGAGCTGGAGAAGTTCGGGGCAATCTTTAAGGCAAGGCATGGTGGTGACTCGAAGATATTACTTGAATGAAAACCGCAGGAAAGGGCCTTACTGGCCGTCAGCCACGACCTGCTGAAAAAGCTTGTCCTCGACAAAGACCGGGATGCCGGTCCGCACGGCAAGCGCGATGCCATCCGACGGCCGGCAGTCAATGACGATCGCCTGCTCAGCCTTGTTCTTCAGATGAAGCTTGGCAAAATAGGTGCCATCCTGCAGGTCGTCGATCAAAAGCGCCTGGACCGTCGCCTCCAGCGCGCCGAAAACTGAGACCATCAGGTCATGCGTCAAGGGGCGCGGCGTATCCACGCCCGAGATCTTCATCTGGATGCTCGAGGCCTCGATGAATCCGATGACAATGGGGATCTGGCGGCTGGCGCCCTTTTCCCGCAGGACGATCACCTGCTCGTGGTTCTTTTCATCAATGATGATCTTGGCAAGTTCGACTTGAATCATAAATACAAAAAATCAGCCAACTGATTTATCTTTTCTTCCCCTTATCCTTCTCCAATATCACCTGGATCTCTTTCATGAAATGGCTGACGTCCCTGAACTGCCGGTAAACAGAGGCGAAACGGACATAGGCCACCTCATCCAGCGCGTAAAGCTTTTCCATGATAAGCTCGCCGATGGCGGTCGAGGGGATCTCACGGTCAAATCTCTTGAGGAGCGTTCGCTCGACATCGACCGCGATGTTCTCGATCTGCTCAACACCGACCGGACGCTTCTCGCAGGCCTTGGTCAAACCCGTGATGATGCGCAGCCGATCATAAGGCTGGAGCCGCCCGTCACGCTTGACGACCAGAAGCGAGACCTGCTCGACATACTCATGGGTCGTGAAACGCTTGGAACATTTCAGGCACTCCCGCCGGCGGCGGATGGAGGTCCCTTCCGCGTTCATGCGCGAATCAACAACCTTGGTCTCCTTAAAATGACAGGCAGGACATTTCATCTCACATTAATCCCTGATAGATCGGGAATTTCTTCGTCAACTCCGCAACGCCCACACGGACCTTGTCGAGCGCTTCTTTACTGTCGCGCCCTTCGATCGCCTGATTGATCAGCTGCGCGACTTTTTCCATTTCCGCCTCTTTCATGCCGCGCGTCGTCAGGGCCGGCGTCCCGACACGGATGCCGCTGGCCACCGTCGGCGGCTGCGTATCAAAAGGAATAAGGTTCTTGTTCACCGTGATCTTGACCGTGTCCAGAAGCGTTGCCGCATCTTTCCCTGTAATGCTCTTGGGTCTCAGGTCGACCATGAACAGATGATTGTCTGTCCCGCCGGACCCGATGCGGAAACCCAGCTTTTCCATAGCCGCCGAAAATGCCTTGGCGTTCTTCACGATCTGCTCCTGATACGCCTTGAAATCAGGCTTGAGCGCTTCGCCAAACGCGACCGCTTTGGCTGCGATCACGTGCATCAGAGGCCCGCCCTGGATGCCGGGGAAGATTGCAGAATCGATCTTCTTGGCAAACGCCTGGCGGCACAGGATAATCCCGCCACGCGGGCCCCGCAGCGTCTTGTGCGTCGTTGAGGTCACAAATTCCGCGTACGGCACCGGGCTCGGATGAATGCCGGCCGCGACCAGCCCCGCAAAATGCGCCATGTCGACCATCAGATACGCGCCCACCTTGTCGCAGATCGCACGGAAGCGCTTGAAATCCAGCTCGCGCGAATAGGCCGAATACCCGGCGATGATCAGCCTCGGCTTGTGTTCCACGGCCAGGCGCTCGAGATTATCCATATCAATGCGCTCGGTCTTGGGATCAACCGCGTAGGAAACGATCTTGTACATGCGACCGGAAAAGTTGATCTTGAGCCCGTGCGTCAGATGCCCGCCGCAGGCCAGATCCAGCCCCATGACCGTGTCGCCGTGATTCAGCGCGGCCATGAACACGGCCGTATTGGCCTGGGACCCAGAATGTGCCTGGACATTGGCATGCTCGGCGCCGAAGATCTTCTTCAATCGGTCGATCGCCAGCTGCTCGACCTCATCGACGAATTCGCAGCCGTTATACCAGCGCGCCTTGGGGTAACCCTCGGCGTACTTGTTGGTCATGACCGAACCCATGGCCTCCATGACCGCCGGTGAAACGATATTCTCGGAAGCGATCAGCTCCAGGTTCTCCTGCTGGCGCTTCAATTCCTGCTGAATGGCTGCGTAGATCTCGGGATCTGCTTTGGGCAAGTACTTCATGTCTTCCTCTTCTTTGTTTGCGCTTTTTTGTACATTTCCTTCTCGAACGCCGCGATCTGCTTGATGCGCCGAAGATGCCTTCCGCCGTCAAACGGCGTCTGGAGCCAGACATTGATGATATCCATCATGGTGTTCTCGCTCACAAAGTTCGAGCCCAGGACCAGGACGTTAGCGTTGTTGTGCCGACGAGAGAGCTCAGCCGCCTCTTTGGAATAACACAGCGCCGCGTAAACGCCCGGCACCTTGTTGGCCGCCATCGAATGGCCGATCCCGGTCAGACAGACCAGGATGCCGCGACTGTTTTTGTGGGCCACGACGTCTTTGCCGACAGCAAAAGAAATCGCCGGATAATCGCACGGCGGATTCAGCTTATAGGTCCCCACGTCAACGACCTCATGGCCCAGCAAACGCAGGGCGGCAATGATTTTTTCCTTGAACATGAACCCGCGGTGATCCGCGCCGATGAAAATGGTCAGCTTCTTCACACAACACCTCGCATCATTAACCCTTGTGTCATTGCGAGCCCGTCTTTTGGGCGAAGCAATCTTCTTCCGGAAAGATTGCTTTGTCGGCCTAACGGCCTCCTCGCAATGACACGGCAAGCGGCCAGCTCCGGCCGGCTGTCGTTTATACCAACTCCTGCACTTTCTGCAGAGCATCCTTGATGGCCAACAGGCAATCCTCATAATCCCCGTGCGACTTGCCAATCGGGTCCGGGATATCAATGTCCGACTCCCGGCGTATCGGCTTGTTCTGAAATTCCCCCAAAAGATAAACCCGCTTCTCGACGCCAGGCACGCGCTCCAGGACCTGGCTGCGGTGCGAGCGCGTCATGACAAAGATCAAGTCCGACTTCTTCAAAAGCATGTTCGTGACCGGCTGCGATAGATGTTCACTGGCATCGATCGCACGCGCCTTAAGGACGTTCAGCGCCTCCTGGCTGGCGGAGGTCGGAAAGATCACCGACATGCCGGCAGAGGCCACGGCCACATCTTTGCGGTCCTTGATCATTTGACGAAAAAGATACTCGGCCATGACCGAACGGCAGCTGTTACCGGTGCAGACAAAAAGCACATTCTTCTGACCCGTAATGCCGTCCACCTCGGCCTGGGTGATGACACCCTCACGCACGACCGTTGGCTTGTCCTTGGTAAAATCCACGATCGTCGACGCCTTGCCGATATCCACCCGCCCGCTGTCGATCGCCAGGTCGACCAGGCCGTCCAGATCCTTAAGCGCCTCATCCAATGTGGTCGGCGCAGGATTGCCTTCGAAATTCGCGGAAGGGGCCGCGATCGTGCAATGCGCGTTCTGCACCAGCTTGAGCGCCACCGGATGATCGGGGATACGGATGCCGATGGTCTGCCCTGCCTTTTCTGTCGGCACGATCACGGTCAAAGGGCCTGGCCAGTAGCGGTCAATGAGCTTGAAAAGCCTGGGCGCATCGTACGGCGTGTAATTGCGAATCAATTCTTTCTGGCCGACCATGATCGAGAACGGCTTGGCCTCGCTGCGCTTTTTCACCTCGCGTAAACGTTTCATCGCCAGAGGATTGGTGAAGTCAGCCGCAATGCCGTAAACCGTCTCAGTAGGAAAAACCACCAGACCGCCGTCGTGGATTACGCGCGCAGCCTCAAGGATACGGTCAGGTTCGGGAGACTTGGGACTTATGGAAAGAACTTTTGTCTTCACAAGCACCGCGCATGACACCAAGTCAGCGTCAACTGTCAACTGTCAGCAGAAAAAACCAACTGCTAACCGCTGACTGCTGACCGCTGACTGCTATCACCCTTTTAA
>JADFXE010000084.1 GCA_015233705.1 Candidatus Omnitrophota bacterium | reverse complement strand
AATGATCGATCCAACGGAAAAAGGCTGGTGCATCGCTGCGGCGGCCGGGACCGCTGTTCTCCCGACCGAAGGTGTCCAGCTGGCGATCGAGCTGGTTTTTCAGGCAGTCGAAAGAAGCGGAAGATGACGGGGTCAATGAGACATTTTCGGATATTTGGTGTTGTTTGCCTTGCATTATTGATCGCGTTCCCTCAAGCGGCCCAGGCAGCAAAGAAAGTTCGTAAAAAAGCAGCGGGTCCTTATCATGTATCGGCCGCGTCAGCCCTTTTGTATGATGAAAGCGGCTGGCACAAATATTTTGGGCGCGCCGTCGACCGGAAAGTTTTTCCTGCAAGCACGACCAAGGTCATGACCGCGCTTATTGTCCTGGAACGCCTTGATCTTGATGCCGTGGTCGTTATCAGCAAGGCGGCGACAGATGTCCTGCCCAGCAAGGTGGACCTTAAACCCGGCGAGAAATATCGTGTGCGCGACCTTTTATACGCTGCGCTTTTGAACTCCGCCAATGATGCCGCAGCGGCCCTGGCCGAGGCGGTTGCAGGGTCGCAGGATAAGTTTGTGGACCTGATGAATGACCGGGCGCGCCAGCTGGGCGCAAAAAACACGCTTTTTGCCAACCCCCATGGTCTGCCGTCCAGCAGGGCGCAGTACACGACGGCTTATGACATGTTCCTGATCTTCCGGACAGCGCTCAAGAAAGAATTCTTCCGTGATGCGATCAAGATCCGCACGATGAGCGTTCAGTCAGTCGACGGACGCAAGATCGCGCTGAAAAGCCATAACAAATCGCTTTTTAAAGGCTGGCATGAAGGGGTGTATGGAAAGACAGGGTATACCCGCGCTGCCATGGCGTGTTTTGTCGGGGTTGTCTATAAGGGTAAACAGGCGCTCATCGTGGCCGTGTTCGGATGTCCGGGGGCGACGCGCTGGGATGATATAAAATTCATCATTGAGCATTACGGGGGGATTGATTTATAGGCGCCGATAATGTATAGTGTTTTTTTTGTTCCGGAATCATTCAACAGGGGGGTCTTCATGGAAAACGATAATAAGGCATTAACGATGGTCCTGATCTCGCTGGCAGCGGTCGCCGGCGGCCTGGGCATTGTTTTTTCCGTCGGGATGGCCATCCAGGGCGCGATGTCTCCGATGGAGGGATATTTGCGGCAGATCGTTGACGGCCAGAAGAGGATCGAGGGCGCGTTGGCCAAAGGCGGGAAGGCGGACACGAAGTCGCTGGAAGCGCGGGTGGCTGCCCTGGAGAAAGAACTGAAGGCGCTGAAAGGCGGGCATATTGCTGCCGGAGCCCCTTCGGCCCCGCAGGAAGAGGATATGAACAAGGTTTATGTCATCCCTGTTGGAGATTCAGCCGTGCTCGGGCCGAAGAATGCCCCGGTGACCATTACGGTTTTTGAGGACTATCAGTGTCCCTTCTGCGCGCGTTTTTATCCGGCGGCCCTTGAAGGACAGAAGGCTTTCCCGGACAAGGTGCGGATTGTGGTCAAGCATTACCCTCTTCCGTTCCATAACATGGCGCGTCCGGCGGCAAAGGCGGCGCTGGCGGCAGGTGAGCAGGGGAAGTTCTATGAAATGTCCGATCTTATCCTTGCCAATGCGGCGGCGCTTAGTGATGCCAAGTTCAAAGAGCTGGCCGGCAAGGCCGGCTTGAATGTTGATCAGTTCGTGAAAGACCTGAAAGATAAGGATGCTGTTTACGAGAAAAAGATCCAGGAAGATTTTGCCCTTGGCGGCAATGTTGATGTTCGCGGCACACCAACGTATTTTCTGAATGGGAAAAAAAGCAATTCCCGTACGCCGGAAGCCTGGAAGGCCGAGATCGAGGCCTTGCTGAAAAAATAGAGGCTGAGCAGAAAAGGGTTGCGAAAAACGATAAATAATGTATATTTGAGCGTTCCGTTAAAGGTAGCGGGATCGGAGAAAAATTTAGAGAGGTTGTTATGGGTGGCAGAGTTGGTGGCAAATCACATATCATGTACGCCGAAACATGCGGCGTTAAGGTTTCCGGCGGACAACGCGTTAAGTCCGGAACGGTATTAACGCGTCAGGGCGACAAGTGGAAGCCCGGGGTTAATGTCATTGGCCGCATGCATCTTACCGCGGCGTGTTCCGGAGAAGTTTATTTTACCAAGAAACGCATCCGCAAGACCGGGAAAGTTGACACGTTCCTTAATGTCCGTGCTGAAGGCGTGCTGTCGCCGAAGTCTCCTAATACGGCCAAAGCTGCGCTGAAAACGGCTGCAAAAGCCAAAGCGTCGTAAGCGAAAATTGAAGTGCACGTTGCATTTAAGGCCATAGGTTCCTTGAATAGAAATATTCTTTGGCCTGTGGCCTTAAATATTTATCTACAACCATTCAGGAAAAATTTATGTGCGGCATTGTCGGTTACATTGGTCATAAGGAAGCCCTTCCGATCTTGATCGAAGGATTGAAAAATCTGGAATACCGCGGCTATGATTCCAGCGGTGTCGGGCTCATCATGCCCGATGGCGGCATTCAGGTCCGCAAGGAAAAAGGCAAGATCAAATGTCTTGAGGAGCTGATCGCCAAAGAGCCGCTTGCCAAAGCGCACGTCGGGATCGCGCATACCCGCTGGGCTACGCATGGTGCGCCCTGCCGCAAGAATTCCCATCCGCATCCCAATGGTAATGGCACGATCGCGGTTGTCCATAACGGGATCATTGAGAATTACCAGTCATTGAAGGCCGGGCTCATTGCCAAGGGTGTCAAGTTCGTTTCGGAAACGGATACCGAGGTCGCCGGCCATTTGATCAGTGAATATTTTGAGGGCGACCTGGTGAAGGCGGTCCAGCGGGCGATCCGCGATCTGACGGGGTCGTTCGCGCTCGGGGTCATTTCCTCCGAGGACCCATCGACGCTGGTGGCTGCGCGCGTCGGATCGCCGCTGATCATTGGTGTCGGAGACGGGGAGTATTTCATCGCGTCCGACGTTCCGGCCATCATCCGCCATACGCGGCGTGTCGTCTATCTTAAAGACGGGGAGATGGCGGTCTTGCGGCGTGAAGGCCTTGAGGTGATGACCTTCGACGGAAAGAAGGCCCCGTTCACAGTGGACAAGGTGACGTTCAAGATGGAAGATGCTCAGAAGAACGGGTACCCACATTTCATGCTCAAGGAAATGCACGAACAACCGGATGTCCTGGCGCGGATGGCGGCATTACGTTTGAAGGGCGGGCATGTTTCCCTGGATGGCCTGGGGTTGACTGACCAGAAATTAAGGTCGTTCGACCGGATCAAGGTTGTGGCCTGCGGCACGGCGTTCCACGCCGGCCTGGTCGGCCGCTATATCATTGAAGAATTGGCCCGGGTGCCGGTGGAGGTGGATGTCTCCAGCGAATTCCGCTACCGTTCGCCGATCGTCAACAAAAAAACGTTACTGATCGCTGTGAGCCAGTCGGGTGAGACGGCTGATACGCTGGCTGCGGTTCGCGAAGCGCGCGCCCGCGGCGCTTCGGTCGTATCGATTTGCAATGTGATCGGCTCATCCCTGGCGCGTGAGTCGGCCGGGGTTCTTTATACTCATGCCGGGCCCGAGATCGGCGTGGCCTCAACCAAGGCCTATACCGCTCAGCTAATGATGTTCTATCTTTTGGCGATCAAGCTGGCGGAAGTTCATGGCGGAACGGAAGTGAAGGAGCGCATCAAGTTCGCCAGGGACCTGGCGGCTGTCCCGGCATTGATCAGGGCTGTCTTGAAGAATACCAGGAATATTGCCAAGATCGCGAAGAATCATTCCCATTACGGTTGTTTTCTGTACCTGGGTCGTAATATCAATTACCCCTCGGCCCTGGAAGGCGCGCTGAAGCTAAAGGAGATCTCCTATATTCCGGCGGAAGGATATGCCGCGGGTGAAATGAAGCACGGGCCGATCGCCTTGATCGACGAGTACCGGGCCGTGGTCTGTATCGCTCCGCAGTCGGATATTTATGAAAAGATGATCTCGAACATGCAGGAGATCCTTTCGCGCAAGGGCAAGGTGGTTGCGACAGAAGGGGATGAAAGCATCAAAGGGCATGACACCGAGGTTATTTATATTCCGCGGACGCATAAATTATTGACGCCGCTTTTGGCGATCATTCCGCTGCAGCTTCTGGCCTACCATGTCGCGGTCAACCGCGGCTGTGACGTGGATCAGCCGCGGAACCTGGCGAAGTCAGTGACCGTGGAATAATGTTATATATTGTTTCAACCCCCATCGGCAATTTGAAGGACATCACACTGCGCGCGATCGAGGTGCTGAAGAGCGTAGATCTCATTGCCGCCGAAGATACCCGCCATACCGGCGTTTTGTGCAAGGAATACGGCATCACCGCACCTCTCACCAGTTATTTCGACCATAATGAAAGCGGCAAGGCGCGCGAGCTGGTCAACCAGCTCAAGGCCGGCAGGAATATTGCGCTGGTTTCCGATGCCGGTACGCCGGGCATTAACGATCCGGGGTATCGCCTGGTCAGCCTGGCGAAGTCCGAGGGGGTTGAGACGTGCGTGATCCCGGGGGCCTGTGCGGTGATCGCGGCATTATCGTTATCAGCCCTGCCGACCGACCGGTTCGCGTTTTACGGCTTCCTGCCGCTTTCAACATATCTAATGCGCCTTCCGGATTCTCCACACCATCAAGCGCTAAACCGACTAATCGTTCATAGACATACTTAAGTGCCGGATTATTTGCGTTAATCGGCGTATTGAGCAACTCATCCGGACTCTCTTCCTTATTCTGATAATGAAACGCCCCAAGGAATTGACGACGCAGTTCCTCTCTGTCTGCCGGGGAGAAC
>JADFXE010000015.1 GCA_015233705.1 Candidatus Omnitrophota bacterium | reverse complement strand
CCTTGAATCCCTTGAAGAACCTTTCCGGCGACAAACGAATCGCTTCTGTTTTGCTGGCAAACTGGGCCCTTTTCTTTTCAAGCTCGCCTAAGACCTCGCCGATCAGTCTAAGGCCAGCCAGCACCCTGGCCTTCTTCGCCGGGGTGACGATCTTCAAGACCACCTCCTCGCCGCTCTGCAGTCTGGCATAAAATGTTTCCGCGACCGTGCCGGTCTTAAGCCGCCTTAAAAACGGCGTTTCCGCCAACGCCATTCCCGGGGTCGGCTGAAAATCTTTCTTTGCCGCGAACCACGACGGAAAAACGCGAGCCAGGCCCCTGAGAAGGATCCCGCGCTGAACGACCACCGCAGCCGGCATCTGATCCTCAAGCGGCGCAAAGACCTGGCTCAACGGCGCTCCCAGATCCATCTCGATCTCTGCCATGACATCGGCTATTGGTCCGGGCTTGCAGTTCTCCTGAAAAACCTCGAACGCCTGCCTGAATCCCTCGGGGATCCAGTCCTTTTGCGTGCTCAGGAACTGGCCGGCCTTTTCGATCCCCGCGATCTCAAAAAATCTCCTGTACGGCTGAGCCTTCAACCAATCCTGAAATTCCTCGTCAGAAGCAACATCAACGACGGACCGGCCTCTTTCCATGGAATAGATCGCTGCCTGCTCTGCGATAAACCCGCGGGCGGCCGGCTCCGAGAAGTTGTAGTGGCCGGTCTGGGTCTCATAATAATGGAACGCCTTCATAATCTCTTCCTGCTGGTCGCAATCCAGACGCCTGAATATTTCGAAAATAAAGAACTGGACCAGCTTGGGCCTTGATGCGATATATTGAGAAGGATGTCCATACTTACTGAGCAGCAGCATCAGCGAGAATAAATTGGGACAGGCAGACGCTGGCGTTGCCGGCCCGTCCCTGGCCGCGGCCGCGCGAACAACTTCTTCCGCCGGAGTGACATCTTCGGGTGTGTTCAAATTCAAAATGCTGTCCGACTGTGTTGCGACATAGATCCTGCCCAGCCCTGACCCAAGGAAAAACCGGAAAAGTTTCCCCCTAGTGCGAATATTTCTCAGAACCGCTTCGACAGGCCGGGCGGGACGCGGGCTGGCCGGTCCATGCACCGGATTCTTGTTCTGCCCTTTCGCAAAAAGATTCCAGAAGATACCCAGAAATCCGGCAAACTTATAAACAGACGAACGGAACAGGATCACGCCTGACCAGGTCTCGCGGATCCTGTCCAGATCGTCCGCTGACAATTCCGTTCCGTCGGACAACCTCAAGGTCCGGCCGCCTGCCCGGAGCGCGTCGATCTCGTATTGACGCACCGTCGTTTCCAGAGTCCCGTCTTTCCGTCTTACCATACGCTCAAAGGAATGCGGCCGCGAGACCACGGCGGAAAAGGCCGTCACCCAGGCCGCTTGCCCGTTCCGCGGGGCATGCCGGTTCATAGCCGAGGTGAGCACGCGCGGATCACTGATCAGGCAATCCGCCGGGACAACAATGATATTTCCGGAAAATTTCTTCAGGTGCGGGTACGGCGCCAGGAACGCATTGATCGTGCCAGGAGCCGCGGGAACGACCTCGCACGATCCCTCAACGATACCGGCCCTGATCGCCTGATCGTCCTTGGGAATAACCGTAAAGGTCTTTACGCCGGCGATCCTGGCAGCATCGAGGAAATACTGCATAATCGCCTTTCCGGCCAAAGGTATCAACGGCTTGATCATCGGAAAAACGGTCTTCATACGTTCGCCTTTTCCTGCCGCAAGCTGGATCGCGACCCAGGACGCATCGCCGGTTTCCGGCAGCGTGGCGAGGTTGAAGAAATGATGGAACGCGGTAACAGCGATGAAAGCGGGCCAGAACCAGGCCGCGGGAAGCGTAAAGACAAGGGCGTTCAGGGAAGCAATCAGAAGAATCCGCCACGTCGGCGGGCGCGGCATGTGGGACGGAATAAAATGCGCGCCGACAAATAATCCAAACCACGTCACGACACCGGCCAAAGGTCCGCCAATCAGCGCAGCCAGTCCGCAGGCAACCGCGCCCAAAACCGCCTGCTCGCTCAGCGCCTGAACGCGACGAGCCCATGTCTCGCCCAGCCATTCGCGCACGACCGGGATCATCCCCGCGCCGGCGGATTTCTTCTCCACCTGGCTGGAACGCGCCTTGATGCTGATCGCGGGTAACGGACAACGCAGGTCGCGCCTGTACATATACGCGATCTTTTCGTCGGGTTCAAATCCAAGGTCCGTGTAAAATTTGACCACGCGTCGTGATGGATCAACCTTACAGGCCAGAAATTCAACGTGTCCCCGCAGCCGGGATATACCCATGGCCAGAGTCAGAAGCGCGCGGCCCAAACCAAGATGCCAATAAGGTTCATCGACCAAAAGACCGGGCTCTTCAATTCTCATCGTTGACTCAAAGGACAATCCCGTATTGTTCCCGCGAACGTCGATATGTCCGACGACAATTCCCTTGCGCGAGACGGTAATTTGAAACGCTCCGCTTTGCCGCAACCAGCCTCCTCCGGAAATACGGCGATATGTGAAAACATACCCTTCGCCGTTCCCATCCTTGATCTCGATCGTCCCGAGGCTACGGAGTTTCAAAGCCGCGGCAGCTGAACTCATACCGTCCCCGAGACTATATCGGTTCGGAGCCACGACAGGGCGGATGAGGAAGAACGCCGCGAGGGTGACAGCGATCCAGACGATCGTACCCATGCCGGCCGGCGCCGCGGTTGCCGAGTGCGCCACAAAGATACCGGCGAGCGCCAACCCAAAGAACAACGCCGCAAGGACCGCCGCCGCAAGCGCAACGATCACCGCGATCACGACGGTTTGACTTTGCGCGCTTATTGTTGTATTCTTAAACCAGCAAGAAAGGAGTTTTCCATGTCTTTTGACCGTATCAACGCCGATCCATCGATATGCCATGGCAAGCCATGTATCAAAGGCCACCGGATCATGGTCTCCCAAATCCTGGACCTGATCGCCGACGGGGCCTCTTTCGACGACATCCTGACCAACCACTTTCCCCAGTTGACACGGGCGGATCTCACGGCCTGCGTCGAGTATGCCGCGACCGTGATCCGCAACGAAGAGGTCCATCTTGCCCGGTAAACCCGTGATCCTCTGCGACGAATGCGTCAGCAAGCTGACCGTCGATCTTCTCCGTTCCGTCCAATACGACGTCCAGACCATTGCAGAACTCAAACTCCACGGCCTGAACGATGCTGGCGTGTTTGCTCTTGCGCAAAAAACCGGACGCGTGCTTCTGACGGAAGACACTGATTTCGGCAACCCTGTGCTCTTCCCCCAGGACAAAAGCCCGGGAATTATCCTGCTCAGGTTTCGGAAGAAATCCGCAACTGCCGTCCATGCCGTCCTCCTAGACGCCCTGACCGATACCGCCGTCACCGGATTTTCCGCCACGCTAATAGTCGTTGACCCGACCGGATACCGCCTGCGTAAATAATTAGAACGCATTTCAAAACCCTGCTCCTTAAACGTGACGAGATTGAAAACGTGATGGAACGCGGTAACAAGGGCGAATGCGGGCCAGAACCAAGCGGCAGGAAGCAAAAAGACAAGGGCGTTCAAGGCGGCGACGAGGAGAATCCGCCAGGTCGGCGGGCGCGGCATGTGGGACGAAATAAAATGCGCGCCGAAGAATAATCCGAGCCACGTCACGATCCCGGCTAACGGTTCGCCGATCAAGGCCGCCAGACCACAGGCGACCGCAGCGAAAACTCCCTGCTCGCCTAGCGCCTGAACGCGGCGAGCCCACGTCTCGCCCAGCCACTCGCGCACGACCGGTATCATCCCCGCGCCGGATGGGACTTCGCCGCCTTGCGAGGACGCTTGGTTGTTTAAAATAGTCTGCCGATATTTCAATACAGCGTCTTGCATGATCTCATACAGCCTCGCATCCAGGCCTTCAATCTGCCTCTGCGTCTTCTCAATTTCATCGGCCAGTTGCTCCGTTTGTGAAAAATACCACCCCTCCGGAATCGCGGGGGCTCGATCCTGTGCCGTCGGATCCCGAGTCTCTTTCCTCCAGGGCTCTTGCTCCCGAGAAGACCTTAATCCTGCAACGGACGCGTACAAGACCTCCTCGGGTCGGAAGGCCCACGCCAGACGCCGCCATCGGGCCAACAACTCTTCAAGATTGTACTTCGTTATCCTGATCTCTTTTTCAATCTCGCCTATCTGGGGTCTCACCGGCTCCATGGCCTCTTCATCTGCCAGCATATCCCATAGCACTTGCTGTCCCTTAACGGCCCAGGCAATATCTTCCTGCATGGCATGGAATAATTCGCTTTGCGGATTTTTAAGGGCAGCCACCAGCCTTCTGAAATGACTTTCTCTGAATACCGGACCATTGGCAAAAACCTCTTTAGGCACATGCTTGGCAAAGGCCTCCTCAAAAATATTTTCCTTGAACGTCCACCCCCCATTTTTCACAACAGGCTTCTCGGCAAGATCTCTTCCGGCGAAAAATGCGTCGACCTCCCTTTTACGCAAGCACGCAAGAACGTCCTGGGCCAATGCGCTCCGAAGCCCGGACGTTTCCTCCGCCGACGCCCAGCCATTCTCCACCCACGCAATAACCTTGGGCCGATCTTTCAAATCCGTGAAAGGACTCGGAACAGGGCCGTCCTGATCCACATCTAGACAGAAAAACGGAGGATATAATTTTATCATCGTACCGGGAAGCAAATTAAGCGGCGTCTTACGCAATATCAATAAATCCTTCGGTCGAACAGCCTCCCCTTGGCAAGGTCTTTTTAGCATCCACGGACAAGAAAAGTTAAAAATAAGTTTTTCCAAAGCTTTTCTTTCTTTAATACGATACACTGGGTCAGCCGGAAGAAGGATGAATGTCGTCACTTCTGAAAATAATTCTGCGGCTTTGACAATACCCGCCGGCGCCAAAAGGGCGCGACCAGTCTGCGCCAGGCTTGTGCCTGTAAACTCTCTGCGAGACAATTTGACTGGATCCGCGGCAACCGCCTTTTGCAGAGCTTCCTGAATGAGTCGGGGCATGACCAAGGGATATCTAGACGACGTCGGCTGAAGAATGAAAATGCCGGCAGCGGTTTTCTTGCAATGAAAATCGACAAACCTTTGGGCATCGCGCATGCGTTCCGAATGAAGTCGGAAACATGTCGCCATCTGATCGACGTCCAGAACAACCGGCCCTTGGCCCGGCAGAATCGTTTTTCCAAGTCCGTGATAAAGCCAGTCCAATGACGGCTCTGCAAGCCATGATGCCGCAACAGGAACGACGCAAAAAATAAGGGGCAGGAAACAGCTAAAGACGATTCCGACTGAAACAAGACCGATGGGTAAAACGCGATGTCCCAACCCAAAGGACAACGCCGCAAGGACCGCCGCCGCAAGCGCAACGCCAAGGGTAAGCATCCACGGCGCCTTGGCGAGCAGACGCGAAAAGAACGACGCCTTCGGGGCCGCAGCCGAACCTGAGCCGGGCTGAAGGGCTGGCGCGGCGAATCCAGGTTTCCGTAACTTCTTCCCCATATCCGCCATCTGCGGCGCCCGCAAAGTCCAGTAAACAACGTTATTAAGGGTTGGATGAAAACGGGTGTCTCTAACGCCTAATTTCGTTAACGCCGGCGGAAGCGGCTGAGGCTTGTCATGACGGACAAGGATATCTTTCTCGCCTGCCATAAAGTCCTTGTCCGCTAAAACAACAAACTGATTTCGTTCGAGCATTCTTCTTAAAACAGCGCCGATCTTGGCCGTTTCTTCTCGGAAATTTTCTGCCAGATTCATTATTCTTCCAAAAGCCGCCTCGTTCACGGCTATAAACTTTATCTCTTCAACGCTGACTGGCTCATAAAGACGCGTAAATCTGTCAACCTGATACCCTACATCAATAAGCCGTATTAGCGCCGTATTACGATTGCGGGCGTTATTGTAAACGCCATTGTCCAAAATAATAACAGCCAAGGCCTCGCTGGGCCCCACGCCAACAGACTTCGCATCGCTAAACTCATTTCCTAATGCCAGACGGGGTTTGTCCCAAAAGCACGATTCATTATATGTAACTTGTCCTGCCTCCAATTGGTCAAGCAGTGTCTCAAAACAAATGTTTAAGTATAAATTCCCGCCTTTTTCCATGTAAAAATACGGATCTGAGGCCCTTTCTGCGATCATGCCCGCAAGACGGGACGCCTCTTCATCTCCCAACGCTTCAGCTACTTTCCCTCCTATTAGCCTCTTTTTTGCAATGTCTATATTTCTAACGATATCAGCGACGATTGATACATCAGCCGGCAGCGTGGCGAGATTAAATATTTGATGGAACACGGTCACAAGGGCGAAGGCGGGCCAGAACCAAGCGGCGGGAAGCGCGAAGGCAAGGGCGTTCAAAGCAGCGACGAGAAGGATCCGTTCTGTCGGCGGACGTGGCATTCTCGACGGGATAAAATGCGCGGCAACAAAGAGTCCAAACCACGTTACAATTCCGGCCAAGGTCCCTCCGATGAACGCCGCAAGACAACGGCCGATCGCTCCGAAAACCGCCTGCTCGCCGAGCGCCTGGACGCGCCTGGCCCACGTCTCGCCCAGCCATTCACGGACGCGCGGGATCATCCCCGCGCCGGTTAATTTTGGGCCTTCCACGGACGCAGCGATGATCATTCCTGCCTCTGCAATAAATCTCCTGAATGCAAAACTCCCAAGCGTGTCAATATCGCGTTCCCCTAACATCGCCTCCACAAGACGGAAAATCTTTTCCAGAATTTCAACAGAATGATCCCCGCGCACCTCAACATCAATGGAGCCTTCATTGATAATGGGGAAGAACAATAGCAGCTGGCTGATGCTGTTGGCCTCTGCCCTGTTCCCCTGTCCTTGCGTAAAAATAATTTCCACTTTCATGCTCTCAAAAAATATCGAAGCAATCTCACAGATAGCGCTGAGCGGTCTGTTATGAATTTTCACCCTGACTTGGGCAGGCTTCTTCATAGAACGGAGCCCTATCGCGCCCGTCGGTCGCTGGTCTTTTTCCGGAGCCGGGCCGATGCACCGCGCGGAGAAATTCATCCGCGCCCGGCCGGTCCTCTCGGCTCCCTTCTTCGCCTGAGCGACGGGAAGGCGGATAACAAATGTCGTTCTGTCGGCAACGTCGTCGCCTTTTGGAAAATGGCACTGCATGTCAAAAGAACCGCCCAGGGATTCAACAAGCGACTTGGCAGCGAACAGGTGCTGAGTAGCCCCGCCGCCACGGTCATCGCCTTCGTACACATGAAAATCGGGACATAAAGCTATCGCCGCAAACTCCCTATCAGGGCAATAATCAGAAGATACGGCGATCTCAACATACGCTCTTCCCGGAAGACGTCTTATTTTTATCCCCGATATCAATACGCCACACTGGTCAAGATCCGTGAACATTTCAAATAACGCCGCTTCCAATATCTCTTGATCCGTCCGAATGCGGGGCAGATCAGGGCCGGCATGAAATTTGGCCGAGCCTCCGGCGGCCTTCAAAGCCCGCTGTGTGATCGCAAGAACATCAACCTCCTGGACCTCGGGAAATTGCGGCAAGGCCGTGATCTTATCCGCCCAGGGCCTTATTAACGCTTGTAAAGCGTTTATCTTTTCTTTGATCGGTCTCTGTTGCTTCGCAGACAAACTCCTGGCTGGCTCCGGCAAGGCCGACATGATCTTCTCTGTCGGATTTTCACGCTCCCAGTTCAAAAATAACCCGGCATAAAGACGGCAGAGGAATAAAATTTTTCTAGATTTCCGTGTTGTCTCGGGCTCTGTCATATTATGAAAAGCAAGATCAAACCACATCGCGTGGGCATGCGGCACATATCGGAAGATCATTTCTGTCGGGCCTGACTGGTGGTCAAGGCTCAGCAACTTTTCCATCTCATCCACGAACTGTGTTGTTATCCTGTTGGCGGTATTTGCGGTCTTCTGAAGGAGATCCTTTCTCCTGTCGGCTGTTTCCTTCCCGGAAGCCTGCTTCTTCGGCGCGATGCACGGCGCGCTGGTCGGGATCCTCGCCCGGCCACTGTCCACTGAAACGGTGTACAGAGCGGCCATGAGACACGCGGCGAGCGATCCCAAGAGGACGAGCCAGCCTGTGACCGACGTCCCATCCGTTGCACTGCAGCCGAGGCTCAAGATTCCCGCCCCGACACACATAAGCCATCCGGCAGCCCGCACCCAGGCTTGACTTGTACCGGCAAATAGGATATTCTTTAAATTAAGAAATGAGGTGCCCCATGACGTCCCGACAAAAGACAAAAATCCTGACCAGGCTGAGCAAACTGCGCGCCATGATCGCAAAAAGCGGTTCGCCGCTCGCCAAGATGACGGAGGCGGAAGTGATCGCCAAGCTCCGCCGGGACCGCGAACGCTTGTGGGAGGAACACCTTGCTCATCGTTCTTGACGCCAACGAGTTTATTTTCGCCCTCGGCCTGAACAAAAAACCCGCCTGCGAAGACCTGCTGAACACCGTCCTCATGGAGCACACGCTGCGCGTTCCCCGCATGGTCGTGACGGAAGTCCGCAACAACCTCACCATTGAGACCTTCAAAGAATTCATGCTGCTGATCACAGACGTCACAACCGTCGACGATTACGCCTGCGTCCCCTTTGATCTCGGCGCCCGGTACGAAGCAATGGGGCTCAAGCCCGCTGACGCCATGATCGCCTCTTTTACCGAATACGTCGGCGCCGGTATCCTCGTGAGCGAGAACCGACACTTTCTTTCCTTGCAGACCGGCCTTCCGTTCAAGGTCATGACCGCCGAAGCCTGCCTGAAAATCCTGAGATCCCGATAATCCAGCTTCATAGCCTGTCAAACACCGTTGAATATTCTGTTCCTGAAGTTTGGCGAAATTATAAACATGATGGAACACGGTCACAAGGGCGAAGGCGGGCCAGAACCAGGTAGCGGGAAGCAAGAAGACAAGGGCGTTCAGCGAGGCAATGAGCAACAATCTCCACGTCGGCGGGCGCGGCATGTGGGACGGAATAAAATGCGCGCCGACAAATAATCCAAGCCAGGTCACGATCCCGGCTAACGGTTCGCCGATCAAGGCTGCCAGACCACAGGCGACCGCAGCGAAAACTCCCTGCTCGCCTAGCGCCTGAACGCGACGAGCCCACGTCTCGCCCAGCCATTCACGCACAACCGGGATCATCCCCGCGCCGGCGGTCTGATCAGAATCCCCTGGCTTGGACGACTGTGCAGACTTTCCTTCCAGATCTTCTGCCGCAAAAAAGGTTGACGGCACAATCGACAGATCACGCGTGTCGGGCGAATTCTTTAACACTCTTGTACAAGGGGACGTGTTGATCTGCCTGAACAAAGAAATGAGGAAACTCAGCGCCCGCCTGTTATCGTGCGGATACAATTCTCTTATCATGCCGACGAGTTCTCCGCTAAAAATATAATCGCCATCCACGAACAATCTGTTGTCGCGGCAATATTTATCAAGCTCCCGGAGGTCCTCAAGGATCTGATCTTCAATCTTCTTCCCCCGCTGCTGTAAAGCCCGCGCATAACGGCGTCCCCGCTCAATCGCAGAAGAGACCGTTTCATTGTGAAGATACCCTTTTGCCATAAGGGACACGACACAGCCCAGAACGTAGTAATCTGGCACCCTTAAAACCGCGGCCACAAAATGTCCAAATTCATGCGCCAGATCAAAGGATTGCCACTGAGACGGCAACTCGATCGTTCTGTCATGTACAATACTTACAAATCTCCCCCCTCTTTGCAAAATATCATTCTGCCTCCGTTTAACTATCTTGTGAAACATCCGGAAAACAAAACTGATAAAAAACAAGCCCGCAGAAGCTGCTATATAAAATTGCCTTCCGGTCGCAGCATAACATGCAGCTAAAGCAAGGCCTGCCATCAAGAACAATTTGTTTGCCGCCAGTAAAAATCTTTCAAAAGAGTCCAGCCTGATGCGGAGAAGCTTTACTGCCGAAATAATTCGCTGCCCGTCTTGCGCGGCCGGATCAATAAATTCCCTCAAAAATCTCCCCATCAGCGGCCTGATATCTTCATGCCACAATATTCGTTCATCCACGCTGATCTCCTCTACCGCCATGCTGATAACATCTTTTTCCTGAGGCTCTTCTACACATGATTTCGGCGCAACGGACGACGTTGTCTGCGATATGAATGTAACACGATTGAAAACCTGATGAAACGCACTCACGGCGAGAAAGGCAGGCCAGAACCAGCCGGCGGGAAGCATAAAGGCAAGGGCGTTCAGCGAGGCAATGAGCAACAATCTCCACGTCGGCGGGCGCGGCATATGGGATGGAATAAAATGCGCGCCGAAGAATAATCCGAGCCACGTCACGATCCCGGCTAACGGTTCGCCGATCAAGGCCGCCAGACCACAGGCGACCGCGCCGAAAACCGCCTGCTCGCCGAACGCCTGGACGCGCCTCGCCCACGTCTCGCCCAGCCACTCGCGCACGACCGGTATCATCCCCGCACCGGAAGTGTCGCGTTCCACGTCATCAGCCAAGACAGCGCGCGACTGTGCACAGCCCCTTGTCGGACGCCCAGGCTCAAAAGTATCCGCCTCCGGCTCAGCTGACGGATAAGCTTCCTGCTGTTGCTCATAAACAGGGAACTCCAGGGCCTCCAAAACTGTCAAGGCCTTTGTAACCTCGGCCCTTTCCTCCAAAGATCCTCGCGGAAACATCTCGTCCAACGACAGGCCGGACGAAACCCTATAATCGTGAGCCAAACACCGAAGAGTGTCGTCCCATGTCCGCGGTAATCCATTGTCATGCGACATAGCCTGCGGAGCACTCAAAAGATACAGGAACATATCTCTCAGTAAGGCATATTCGTCGCCGAAGAAGATGGTCGTTCCGTACGCCAGAAGAATGCCAAGACCCGGAACACAATACTGGTCCAATTCTTTTGCCATGTCGTAGAGCTCTGCCAAGCGACATTCCCGAATAGCCTTATCATGATCACGATCCTTTTTCCTATTGGCCATCCGCGGACATTCCGGCAAGCAGATCTCCAGAAGGTTTCGGATAGCGCTTCTCATCTCCACTTGCTCCTCTGGGGAAAGTTCATAATACGGACGATCCTTGATCCTTTCCAACAAAACACAATACGCATGAAACCGGTTCTGCCCAACGACCTTTTGCGTCTGTTGCGCCTCTTCAACAAAGGCCGCAAAAACAAGGGGATTCCTCAGGAATCCATTCAAAAATACGCTCTGTCCACTTCCCCACGTCACATGTTCAAGATGCACTCTTGTCCTGTTATAAACAACTTTGGCAATGGCCCTTTCCAAGGAACAAATGCTCAAGCCCTCTGCCTCAAATTCATTGTCCAGAAAATCGGTGACCGGATGTCTCCTATCGCTAAGCGCCAACATCATCTGGTTCACCTTTTCAGCGATCTCCGCTTGCGTTCTGGGAGCCATATGAGGGTCCCGAATGCCCAGGATCCCTCTGATCGCAGAAAGGCGCATGTCGAGAATAGCTCCTTCCCCTCCTCCTCCAAATATAGAATACTTGACCAACGCCTCCGTACCTACCGGAGACACGACCTTACAATATTCTTTAACAGCTTCCGCCGTCTTCTTCATCTTGGATAATTTCGCGGCAACCCTGAGCAAGAAACGGACCGGCCCCTGATTGGGCGTTTCCTGACTCGCCCGCGTGGCAATGGCTACAGCTTCATTCAAAATCACGATCGCCTTTTCATTGTCTCCGGCTAATTCGTAAATATTGGCCTGACAAAACAGTCCCTGCGTCCAGAAATGATACGCGGATTCCAAACTTAACTCCCCGGCTAAACCAGTACGCCCCTCGTCCACTTCCTTCTGGAAATAACCCAGCAACGCAGCCGTATTGATCGGCCGATATTCAAGCGCCCATCGGGCCCACATGGCCATGTCCTCATTGATATCATTCATGGCCTGAACCAGGGAAACGATCACATCAAATTTCAACAAGATCGGCTCCAAAATAGGCCATAAATTCTTGAATTCATCGTCATAATCCATGGCTCTTTTCACGTCCAGCCGCGTCATAATAATATTGGCTTTTAAGCGAACGCTATCAGGACCCGCCGGTTCGAAAATGCTACCCGCCTTATCCGGATCAAACAGAGGAAACGCCTTTAAGCGTACCCCGGCGAATCGTGATCGCGGAATAACGATCGACGTCGGCTCCGGGATCTTGTCTCTCATAAGCCCCAGGGCATACGCCGCGTTTGCACGGGCATTGGGATCCCCTGTCGGGCTGCGCAATAGAGCGACCAGGGCCGGAATAGCTTCTGTTAATCTCATGCGGGCGCAATCGAATGCGGCCAGGCGCTGCTGCATAGGATCCTTATGGTCGGCCGCCAAGGCCGGGAGAACGACCTGAAACGCCCTGTCCTTTTCTCCATGCATGACAGCAGTATGTATCTCGCGATCCAGCGCTCTTGAAAGCGCCTCCTGGGCCGACGAGCCTTGTCGAGACAAGGCCGCCGCCTCGCTGAACACTTTATGGATGAACTTCTTGCGGGGACTGAGCGCCCTGCGGATTCCTCCCGCGCGTGTTCCCGTCGGACTTGTCGCTCCCTGAAGCCTGAGCAATCCGCTGGCATCGATATCGCGCACATTGATCCCTCGATCCTTTGCAAAGCGACTCATCCTTTTCTCCCAGAGCGTTTTCTGACGAACGATTCTGCGGACTGAATCACGAGTAATATGCCGTAATAATCTGGCCGGCAAAAACCAGGAACCGCGGCGCATCTTGCCGAACATTTTATAACTGAGCGCCAGACCGGTCTCTGTCACGATGCTCTGGACCCTGCGGACTGAATCTATCGCGAGCGGCTCACCCGGGGATTCCCACATGAATTCCTCGCGCGCCGCATAAAATCCAGACCCGTCGATCATGAGCGAAGGAACAAAAATAATGCCCATCCCCTCCAAGATCTCGATCTTTTCCGGCGAGAAAACGCCGGGGACTGCCTCGATCACGACACGCACCTTGCCCTTCAAGCCGCGGACCTGCGCTTCTGTCGGCGGGTGACGGCGATCCGCAAAAACCAGAACATCCGTTTCGCGGTTGTAAACAACCTGATGAAAGAGCTGTTCCCCGAAAAACTTAGGTGCGGGTATAAAATCAAACTTCCCGCTGTATTTTGCTGCCCCGCACTTAACTTCGGCAAAATCCGTAAAATGCTCCCGGGACTTCGGGTCCTCATAATCACGAATAAGACTTAAAACAATACCAGGATCAAGCCCCCGCAAATGACTGATCGTACCGCTCGTATCCGCGAGCGCCAGAATATTGACCGTATTAGGAAGCGCACGCCGAGCCAGACACCGGCCGACCGAACGTCCCGTCAAACCATTGCCAATAATGATCACGTTCAGCCATTTTCGAACGGACTGCTGCAACAGGCGGCGAACCATGGGGAAGTCCCCTCCAAAAGCCGCTGCCATCTGTGTTTGTTCTTCTGCCAAATGGATCTTAAAGAAAACCTTTGTGCCGTTGCGTTTACCCCAGCCCTTTCTGACCAATATCCGGGAAATACGCTCCGGATCAAGGCCGGAAGCTCTCATGACGCTGTCCTCAAGAACCCCGACATCCTCCAAAATGCCGCCTCTTAATACCCGGACCTGGGCTTCAACCATGATCCCAGGCAGATCCGTTGCCGAAACAGGAAGCCCATCGTTCTCCAAAGAACAGCCTGCCACAGGCCGCCTGAACCCGTAAGGTCTGAGCATGACCCGCAGCAAAGCGTTATAGACCATTTTGGCCTCTGCCTTGTCCGTCCATGGCAAATCTTGAAAATCTTTCCTGGTCTCGAAATAAGGGCCGATCAGCGTCCCTTTAGCCCCCTGAGGCAGAATAAATCCTTTTTCACTTAAAATTTTCCATAAATATTCTTCCCGAACCGGATCCTTCGACAGCTCTGGCTTCTTGATAATACCCAACGCCTGCATCTCAGGAACAATTGTCAAGGCTCCTGCCGTCAACATATCCCGGGCAGCAGAAAAAGCAGCCTCCTTCATGTTATCCAGATCCTCTTGTTCCGTTCCCAAATGACCCGTCAGGGTCAGCACGAAACCAAGAACACGGTTCCGGACCGATTGACGAGCCCAGCTGGTCAAGACCTTTGTGCGCCTACCCGTCCACGACTTTCTTTTTTTACGGCTGATCGCGTTCTTGTCCCTGATGACCGTCGCAGCACCAATGAACGGCGTCCTCCACTCTATCGCCACTTCATTGGCCACCTCGGCCAGATCCAGAGCCCTGCGGAGCATACTCCTCTCGTCGAAGGGAACATACGCGGCACCACCGGCCCAACGCTTGCTGGAGATCCGCCCGGCCTTACAACGGACGGTTGCCGCCACATAGCCGGTTTCAGGATCAACAACATAATCAACATGACAATCCAGGAGCCTGGACTGTGCCCACAAAGCTTCCCATTCAGAAGGATACGATTCATGGAGATAAACTTCCTCAATAAGAATAGCGATCTCTTCCTTGGGGTAACTGTTACCCAGCGCAAGATTAACCGCCCCTTCACTATTCTTTCTTGTGTCCAAGTCCACGCGGCCCATGATATTCCAACAATTATGAATTTCCGGGCCTTGCAATGCCTGTTCTAAGATCGGCCAGACTCGTCCGAAGTAGTCTCCTGCGACCTTCCGGATCTTCTTTTCATCCAAGCTTGGTCCAACCCAAACATCGACAAGGGAAATATCCTTAACCCCGCCTCCTTCGATCAGATCAGCAACGACCTTCTCGCCGACAGTTGACGTCAGTTTGAATTTTGAAATAGTACCTCGCGGTTTATGGGAGGCCACAGGATACTGCTCCGGAGGCGTCATTCCGCAGCGAAAAGATTTGTGTGCAATCTCTTTCAGCATATCGGCATTCTGATTCAAATGGTCGAACTGCTTCCTGTTCTGGCGAATGAGCCCGATCCCCTGCATCAACTGAATGCTGAAAGGCACGCCCAACCTTAGGGGATCTGTCGCCCATTTTATATATTGATCAACCACGGGGGCTACCCACTTGAACGGCGAGGCAAAACCTCGAGGAGAACCGTAATGGGCCGGATCAACGCGTCCTGGCAATTCATCATTCTTGTCAATAAGGCCAATTCTCTCGAGCCATAAAATACTGACCGGAACCTTGATCTTTTGCGGACCGGCCTCACATCGCATAAGCCAATGCACCAGAGGCGTGACCCATCTGAGCCCCCGCCAATGAAAAACCACGGCCACGCCGTACCTGGCCGCAAAACGCTGGCCCGCTGCCGACATCGCGTGCCCCGCGCGCATGGATCCACGGCTCGATGGCCTGTTTTGTTCGATCAGGCGTTCAAATTGTATCCGGAAAATATCATTGTCTTCGAGAACCCGATACTCCTGGTGAAGGATCTCGTGGTTCCGGATGAACTGGATCAATTCAAAAACATCTTTGGTTTTAAATCTCTGGTCGAGGATTCCGAAGACCTTGCGCTCCGACAGCCGGTCGCCCCGGCCGATCACGTCTGCAAAAATAATATCTCCACCGGGAGTGCAGCGGCCCACAGGTTGTCCACCGTTTTGGACCTCAAGAGCCTCCAGCATCCGCACAAACAGTTCAATTTTTGCGAGCGCTTGACGCTCAGATCCTGTTAACGTCCCGCGGGTTACAATTTGAATAAATTCTTTAAGCTCAGCCGCTGAAATATACTTGGAACCATCCGGCGGAGGAGTTGTCTTCTGCGCGAGCTTGCGGGACATCGGCTTTGACGAAACTTCTGGCTCGGCCTTGGCAGGCGAGGCCTGACGCTTTGCCGCAAAGGCGGGCATGTCTGCCTCACCTCCAAGCTCTTGAACGGCCTGATCCGTAGCCTGACACAATTGTTTGAGGGTCACGGCCGCAGCCTGTTTCGAAAAACCGATCGCGCGCAACCAATCCCAGGCGGCCTCAAAAGCCTCAACGCTCTTCCTCAGCGCTGCAAAACGCGCGAGAGAACACAAAATCTCTTCTTCAGTCGCCGCCGTAACGAGAACATGCGCCCAATCCTCTGAATAGACAACGGCCAAAGCCTGCGCATAAACCCGCTCAAGGTCACTCAGACGATCCGCAACAGCCTTTTTTAAAACGACCTTGTTTCTCGCCGGTGCCACGTCCGAAAAACCCTGAATAATCGGATCTTCGGAGAGCGCCTTAACAACGATATTCTCTCTGCGTTTGCGCGCCTGCGTGCTGTGCTTGCTCAACAACGCCTGATAGGAACGATCTTTGAGAAATATTCTTTCCGCGACTTTCCGGACGCGTGCCAATACCATCACAATCATCAGGTTCCATCCAACATGATCCGGCTCCCCATCAGAAATTCCGGCGTTTACGCTCATGATAACAGCGTGCGCTTCTTCGCTATTTAAGGGTGAAAAAGCCTCGGACTGCTGCCAGAATTCCGTGACCGCCAACGGCCTTCGCCAGTGATTCAAGAGTGTCCCGGTCAACTCACGCAGGGCCATAGCCTGGCCCAAATTATTGTGCAGCCTCCGGATCATCTCCTGGGCCAATTCCCAGCGCAAGGTCTCCTGAGAACGCTCGCGCCGATATGCCCAGCGCGCCAATTCTTCAATCGTTTCCGCCTCCTCGTGGGCTGCTCTTGCGTAGAACAATCCCTGGGCCACCACGATCATTTCGCGGATCTCATGGGCCAGGACACCAACCTTCCACATTTCGGCTTCCTGCGGGTCCTCGGGAATCCCATGCCTTGCGACCACGATCACGGCATGATCGATCTTTCCATTCGATGCGCCCCAAAAAACATCCTGCTCATCCGCACATTCATAAACCTTGACGTTCTTTTCGATCCGGTCAATAAACTCTGCGTCTTCGGGATGAATCAGCCGATAGGCCAGAAAGGTCCGATGAACCCAGGCCGCGCCTTCGACAGAAACGCATCTCGCGTAACTTCTCTTTTGAAGGAACTCAAAATACTCCCGGACCTGTTTCGCGCTCTTCCCTTGACGCGGCTTGGCCAAGGGACGATCTCCCGGCACTGCCGCGGCATTGGAAAAAAGATGTCTGACATCCAGAAGGACAAAATCCCCAACCTTGATAAATTGCGCCCGGCGCTGGTCCAGTAACGCATCAAGCACCTTGATGACCGCCTGCAAAGTACACCGGACATTCTGTTTCTGTGCGGCACTCCTCTGTCCTTCCCCATAACCATACAACGTGCACAAGACCCTGTTCATCAGATCCCGCGTAACAATATTCTTCAGAGCTGGAACAGAGATTGCGCCCTGACAGAACGACTGCGTGATCGCGCCAATAACAGCCCCTTCAGCCCTTTTTTGTTCGGAAATTCTTCTGAATTCCCGAAGAAAATCAATCGAAGGCTGTAAATGTTCATGCCATAATGTCCTATCCCGGCGCCGTTCCTCCATCTCTTGAAGAGTGTTCTTGAGCGACGCGATCTGGGCAAGGTCCGCCGGGCTCAAGACCATGACCCCGGACGTTTCCGTATTCTGCAAAGATCGAAGCGTGAGAACATTGAACAGGACCCGCAGGACCCACTGCTGGCCCAGCTCAGGATTCTCCCGACAGATATTCTCATAATCACCCAGAAACCTGAGGACCTCAACGATCGCGGACGACTCAAAACGTGCTCCCAAAAAATCGAACATTTTCAAATAGGTTAACTGTCCATCCCGGCTTATCGCCTTGGCATACCTGACATCCGAACCAACGCATGCCAGGACAGGCCTCCCGCCGTTGGCCTGTTCGAGTATTTCCAAGGCCAATCGCATCATGTCGAATTGCCCGAGCGCCTCCATAGCCGCCCGCGGCAAAGACTGCCGATCAACGCCCGCCGTAAAAGTTTCGATATCCCGCGCCGTTAAAGAACGTTCAGCCTGGGGCTGAACTTGGGAAACATCCTCCTGCGCGGTCCAGTCCCTGACATTTCCGCCAAGCTTTTCCAAAAGACTATCCCGCAAGGCAAGAAACGTATCTGTAGGAAGACCGACCAGATCAAAAAAATCGTCCAGAGACCCAACCCGACGAGACAAAAAATCTTCCGTGGGAACACCCTGCGGGACAAGGAGTCCCTCGAGGGGCGTCCCCAGGCAGACAAAAAGCTCTTCCAGGGGGAAACCGTACCGACGAACGATCTCTCCCAAAGAAAGGTCTGGCCTGCCACCACAAGCATCGCAGAGGTCAACTATCCCCAAAATCCCGACGAGTTTATCCGCTTCATCATGGGTCAGGCCAAGGCCCGCGCAGACCTCATGCAAAACTTGAAAATAGTAATTCTTTCTCGCCTGCTCAGGCAAGTCATTCGGCATGAATCCAAAAAAGACAAACCGGCAATCTATGACTGGTACCCCTAAAATGCGTATAAACGAAGGCGTCCGCAAAGTGAGGGTGAACGAAGGTATGTTTATTCCCTCCGAGCTGCAAAAATAATACGTGTGTTTCAGAATTTCGTTGACGCGGGGCTCATTCCTTCTGCCCTCGACAGAATCAAGGATCCTGTCCAACGCCCGCCAGAGCAGCCCACGCCTGGATCCTCGCGAAAAAGATGAACGATGCTCCTTTTGAAAATCTACGACCAGGCTTCTGGCGCCATCGACGCGTGCGGCACGGGCAAGCTTCCTTGCAGTTTCATAGTGTGTACGGTCGATCCGCTGCCATCCGCGCATTCCTTCGCCGTGAAACAAGCCGATGAGCAGGCCTTTGATCCAGCGGCCGAGCGCGGTCCACCAGCCTTTTCCGTCGGAACAGTGGTCGGCGCCGCTTGGCCTGACAGGCAGCGGGAGCTTATTATGATGGCCTCCTTTTGAGGTCTTGAGAGCGGCCGCGGTTTCTTCTGACTCCAAATACCAGGGCTTATGACCTTGCCTGATCGCTTCTAGAACATCCACGGCAAATGGTGACAGTGTTTCCCCTGCTTCTTTCATCCGGGCTATTGCCTGCAGAAATCCTTGAATATCCCCTGCCGGTGCTTTGCTGAGAAAATAGCATGCCTCTGCTCTACGCTTGGCAGTCGCTGCCTGTTTCGTTATTTTGGCCGCAGCCGACAATTCCCTCTTCTTGATCAACCTTTGCAAAGATAAAGCGCACTGCAACAATTCTTCCCGTCTTGCCAGGACCCGTTTTGCCATGATCTTTTTTTCACCTTTTTTATCCAACGGTGCGTCTGACGCCAGCCCGAAACATTGCAGGAATTTAAGGGCCTCTTGAAAATCCAGCATTCGGTCCGGAGACGGGAGCCCCTTGGACAATTCTTTCGCCAAGGCTTTCAGACGCTCTTCCCGGAGCTTGAGCATGGCGGTCAGGTGGGCGAAGCGCCGGGCGTGTGCCGACTGGACATGCGGAACAGTCCCTGGATTTTCCGGAACATCCTGCGCGGTCCAGTCGTTCGGCTTGCCTCTGCCGATCCTGGCCAGAAGTTCATCCTGCCGGATCTGCAGCCTGCCCAGAGGAATTCCCCTTTGCTTAAGGCTCTGTGTCAGGTCAAATATCCGGCCAAGATCAACATTTTCATCATGGGTCAGATCGCTCGTGGCCGCGCGCAGCTCGTGGCAAACAAGCTCGTAATTCTCTTTTTTCCTCCTATGATCCCGCATGTCTCCCAAAAAGACATGCCGGCTGTCCCGTAAAGGATTCCTCAAACAGAAGGGCGGCTTTTTAGATCCGCTCGGCCCGCGATAAAAATACGTGCGTTCTAAAACTTTCTCAAAACGGGCGAGCACCTCCGGATGGTTCGCCAGCCTTTCCCGCATCTCTTTTATCGCATCTTGAATAAACTTTGCCCTGCACGCTGCCACATAAAAAACGCGCGACGTGTCATACTCCTCCGAATAGATCCGTCTCCATCCGCCCTGCCATCTGCCGTGCAACCAGCCGGTCAAAAAGCCGATGATCCAACGGCCGACCGCGAACCACCAGCTTTTTCCGTCGGAACAACTATCGAGCCCTGTTTCCTTCTCGACCTTGTGATGACGACTTCCCCGCTTTGGTTTCCTGTCGTGATTATAAACATCCGCCAGCATCATGATCCACTTGGCGATTTTTTGTATCAGAATAATGGCTCCGCCGAGAAGGACTGTGCCAACAATCACCCAGCCAATGCTTTCAAAGATCCTCTTCGGCAGAGCTGTTTTTTGCACAACCTCTTCCGCCTCACGGCCGAACGCCGGTAACACGCACACGACGGCCAACGCGGCCAGCCACGCCCAGCGCATGACCGGAATTTGCTCTTTCATCAATTTCTCAGTCTTTGCAGAAACAATCATTTGACAGAACATCAATCCAGGCCTATTATAAATCTCCCTCCACACCCCCCGTATCAAGCCCCCGAATTTTTTGACTTCAGTAAGGAGATATGTTATGGTGTTAAAAGAAGATTTCTGGAGCAATGACAGAAGGACGTTTATCGCAACCCTGATTGGCAACTTCGCACTAATCGCTGGCGGCGGAACATTGTCAGGAAACATCTTTCGACTTGGCTTTATTGTCCAATTTTGTCTTGTGATTATATCCAT
>JADFXE010000083.1 GCA_015233705.1 Candidatus Omnitrophota bacterium | reverse complement strand
CCTGACCTTCGGCAAATCTTCGGGAACATGAACCTGAACTTTCAAACCCTTGGCAGACGCCGTCTTCTCTAATACGCCAAGACAACGGGCAACCACTGCATTCAACCCAACCGGCATGAACACGATATCCATCTTGCCGGATTCGATCTTGGCCAAGTCCAGAAGATCATTGATGAGACTGGCCAGCCGGTCGCTGTTCTGCTGTATGATGCCGACAAATTCCTTCGCGTTCGCTTTGTCGTCGAGCGCTCCCTCCAGAAGGGTCTCGGCATATCCCTTGATGCTGGCCACCGGCGTGCGCAGTTCATGGGACACATTCGCCACAAAATCCTGCCGAACCTTTTCAAGCCGCCTGACCTCCGTAATATCGTGAAAAACCAGGACCGCGCCCTCAAATTTCTTGTCGCGGATGATCGCAACCGCATTCAGTTTGAATATCTTTTCCTCCGGCGCCGGAATAAGGATCTCCTGGGACACCAGCCGGTCCTGTCCTTTAAGAAGACGGCCGACAATATCCAGGACCGCCGTATTGCGAATGACCTCCGCCGGAGTCTTGCCCTCAGGCGGAGCATCCACAAAAAAAGCCTTTCGTATAGCCGGGTTCATGAGCAGGATCCGCCCCTTCTCATCCACAGCCATGATCCCCTCGGACATGCTGGAGAGGACCGCATCCAGCCGGGCGCCTTCCTGCCGGAGACGCTCGATCATCCCGCGGATCTCATCGGACATGTAGGTCACGGCCTGCGCCAGCTCACCCATCTCATCGCGTGAAGTGATCGACGGCTTGCGGGAAAAATCCCCGAGCGCCATGGCCTGTGCGATCGCGGCCATTTCCCGAAGAGGACGGGAGACAACGACGGAGATGATGAAGGTAAACCCAAGGCTCAACAGGAAAGCAATCGCCAGCGAGATCAGGACGATTCTCTGGGAACCAGCCTCGAAAAGCTCGACTTGAGACAGCGGCATGGCCAAACGAATAACACCCAGCGGCTTGCCCTCGCCAAAGGGTGTGGCAACATAAAGCAGATATTTCTTAAGGGTATAACTGTAGCGCCGGCTTTTGCCGAACCCTTTCTCAAAAGCATCCCTAATCTCAATGCGCGTGCCGTGGTTCTCAACAGTGCGCAGCGCCTGGGCGTCAAGTTCAGAATCCCCCAGGACTTTTCCGTCGGACGCCACGATCGTCGCCCTGACGCCCAATTCCTGCCCGATCCGGTCAGCCAAGCCATCCGGATCAATGAGCCCGCCGCGGTCGCTGATCCGGTTTTCCAGAAGGCCGCGCGACAAAAACAGCTCGCGCTTCAAGCTGCTTTCCAGATTCGCTTCCAGATAAGACTTTAAATGAGATGTCAGGTAAAAATACCCGATTGACAGGCCGAAAAGAACAGCCAGACAAAAGACGATCGTCAACTTCCACGGCAGTTTAATCTTCATCCTGCTCCTTGAAACGATACCCCACGCCCACAACCGTTTCGATCAGCTTACCCGAACGGCCCAACTTTTCACGCAGCCGCTTGACGTGAGTATCAACGGTCCGCGTATAAATATCCGCCTCAATGCCCCAGACATCATCCAGCAGCTTTTCCCTGGATTGCACACGCCCGCGACGCTTGATCAGCGTCAAAAGCAGTTGAAACTCCATGCGCGAAAATTCAACCGACTTCTCGTCAATAAAAACCCGGTGGGCTGCCAGGTCCATCCGGATCCCGCCAGCGGCAAGCACCTCCGCCGCCGGATCATCGCCGCCTTTACGCCGCAGAATCACCTTGACCCGAAGGACCAGCTCCCGCAGACTGAAAGGCTTGACCACATAATCATCCGCGCCCAGCTCAAGGCCGACCACACGGTCCACCTCGCTGCCCTTGGCCGTGAGCATAATGACCGGAACATTTTTAAACCGCTCATCGCTTTTGATGATGCGACAGATCTCAAATCCGTCCTGACCCGGAAGCATCACATCCAGAATAACCAGATCAGGCTTGAAACGCTCGAGCGTCTCGAACGCCTTGTCGCCGTCAAAGACCTGAGAACACTCATGGCCGGCCTTTTCCAGATTATAACGGACAAGGCGGGAAATATCCTTGTCATCCTCGACAATCAAAACCTTCTGCTTGGACATAGACACCTGATCAAAAGTCCTCGTTTAACCTCAAATACTGACCCCAAACACGTGCCTCACTGCCAGACCGATCAAAAATGTGATCGCCGCAATGACCAGGCTCAGCACCGCCATCTCAACAAATCTCTCTTTGAACGGATGGCCCTGGGCAATGGAAATGTAATAGGTAAAGATCAAAATGGCCAGCAAGGCCAGAAGGATCGTCAGCGACAGGCAGAGAAAGATGTTGCCAAGAAGAAAATACGGCGACACAAGGATCAGCACGACCACGATGTAGGACAATCCGGTATAAAGGCCGGCCTTCAGCGGCTCCTTGTCCTCTGGCTCATGCTTGGTCGCCAGATACTCGGAGGCACCCATGGACATGGCGGCCGCGATGCCGGTGATCAGTCCGACAACGCCGATCAATTTCGTGTTCTGTAGGGCTAGGGTAAAGCCCGCGACCGTGGCGGTCAGCTCGACCAACGCATCATTGAGCCCCAAAATGACTGAGCTGACATATTTCAGCCGATCCTCATCGATCAGATCCAGAAGCTCCCGCTCATGCTGCTTTTCATCCTTCATGATATCGCTGATCCCGGCACCCGCCGCGCTGAGCCTTTCGTAGACATCCTGGGCCAGATGCTCGCCGCGTTCCATGAGCTTAAGTCCGAAGTTCAACCCGAAAAACCTTGAGATGACCACATAAAAGAAACCCTTACACCTGTCAGGACGAACATCCTGACCGCTCAGCTTATGGAAATAATTGTAATGCCCCAGTTCCTCCCGGGAGACCCTTTCCAGGATATCCGCATGTGCCTTGTTCCTGACCAGACGCGCCAGCTGCTTGTACACCACGTACTCCGTGATCTCGTTCTTCTGGGCGATCAAAATCTTATCTTTTAGGTCTGGCGTCAACATCGGATTCTCCCCTTCTTGTTGTGTGAATTATGCTGCCAACATTTTACTCTATCAAAACAGAGAAACAAGGCATTTCAGGAGCCCAACTGATTATCATGCAAGGCGAACCAACAAAAACGGGAAGGCTTTGGGCCTTCCCGTTTTGCAAAACAACATCATCCAGGCACTATCAATTATGCCTTCTTCTCTCATCATCTGTGTACGGATTGCCCTTGCCATCATACTGCCACTGGCCGTCGATGAACTCAAAGGCGCCCTCGTCTATTCCACTATCAAGGGAACCGGTATCAAAATCGGCCAGCGGATGGTACGCGTAGAACCCTGCCGGCGTGGCCGGATCCATGGAATTCAGGCGGTAATTGCCCAGAAGCTCGTAATACTTGCGGATATTCCCGGCCAGAAGATAAGCCAACTGAGACGGATCAGCTGTCAGTAAAGAGGGCCTACTTCCCATGCCCAGCGTCAAGGCCGCCACCGGAGTGATCCCCAGCGGCACGGCTGACGGCGCTCCAGGCAGCATTTCAATATGGACCTTGAGCGGATTGTTCATGAACAGCAGCGTCGAGGGGGTCACGGCCCTGGGCCAGATGGACTGCGCGCCGTTATTCGCTGGCTCAGAACCATCCAACGGCAGGCCGGCATTGACATCCGTATCCTCGTAGTAAACCATACTGTCGGCCAGATTGGAGTTTGTCAGATCAATATCCGGCGAAGGATTCACACCCGTCGGAGCCGTTACACCGGGCCTGACGATACCCTGGATCTGACCGCTGATCCCGGTTTCCTTCTTGTCCGGCGTACCGACGCCAATCGTGCCGTTGGGCGCGGAGAAATAGGATGCGCCGCCCGCAATCACGTTCGGGCCCTGCCCCATCTCCTCCGCAATGGCATATGTCTTAAAGAAGCTGATGCCGCCATTCTCATACCAGGACGTATCTGAGACATCCACAGGGCTTAAACTATTCCCTCGGTTAATATACTCGGGCATAAAGTCCGAGGAATCATCATCGATAGAGATATCACCACCCGCGGAAAGAATATCAAACCCGCGTCCAGCGTAAATGGAACCTTCGCGACTCTCAAGGAACACGCCGCCGCGCGGAGCCACGACCGAGTTGACGATCATGTCGCCACCAGCGCTAATGCTTACAATGCCATTAGCAGCCGCGACCGGAGCTCCGATGTCAAAGATGCCATCGCGGTAGTAGTCGATATTGTAGTCCCACACCTGCAATTCGCTCTCCACAAAATACCCGACCTCAAGGGCATCTTTTTCATTGATGTAAATGCTGCCTTGGCCGAGCTCCCCTTCTGAGCTGCCTTCCCCGTCGTAATCAAGGCCCGAAGAATAGGCCATCAGGGTATCGACCGCAGTGTTGATCGGATCCTCGGCAGTGCCGATATTATTTTTAGCGACCATGCCCAGAGAATTGGCCGAGATCAGGCTTCCCTTATTGTCCAGGATGGAACCATGGGCCGCCTGCATGTAGATATCACCGATCCCATCCCCAGTCTGGATCGCGTTTAACTTGCTGTCGAGAATATTGATATCTCCGGAATAAATGCGAAGCGTGGCCTTACGAACACCGGCATCAACGATCGAGGACACCGTGCTTTTGTTCTGGATATTCACGAAGCTATTGGTATAAGAGCCGTTCTCGCCATTACCATCCGCCGATAAATCGACATACGAAGACCCATCGCCGATAACATGCGCGATCACCTGGCTGTTATCAATGGTCAACAAGAGCGGATCAAAGTCATTGTTGTTCCCGCTGGCATTGATATCAATGTTCGCAGAATATAGTGCTCCCGGAAAACTGGACCAGTTGAACGGTGTAAACAAGGTGTAAAAT
>JADFXE010000082.1 GCA_015233705.1 Candidatus Omnitrophota bacterium | reverse complement strand
CCCCACACCCTGGGCACGGTGGCCATGGGCGCAAATCCACCCCCTCCCCCCGCGGGAGGCGGCGTTGCCGGCGGTAGGCGGGGTCCCACCTTTGGGGCGGTCCCTCTTCCCGCCGCCCCGGGGCTACTTTTACAGCTAACAGCGGAACCCTGCTGACTCTTGGTGCTGTCTCTGGTAGTGGGGACAGCTTTACCGTCAATGGAGCTGGCAATACAAATATCACGGGAATTATAGGCACCGGGACCGGTGCGGTGACCAAATCAGGCACGGGTACTCTTACTCTTTCTGGTGCAAACGCCTATACCGGTGTGACGACTTTAAGTGCCGGAACCTTAAGCGTAGCGATCATTGGTAACGGCGGCGTGGCAGGCAATCTCGGCCAAGCTACAAACGCGGCAGCGAATCTTATATTTGACGGTGGTACTCTGGCATACACAGGAGCTACGGCCAGTACGGATCGCAGCTTCACTATTAATACCGGTAAGACTGCCACCATTGATGTCGTTACCAACGACCTGACAATGTCCGGCGCAGCGACCAACACGAACGGCGCCTTGACCAAGGCCGGCGCTGGCGCTCTTATTCTGACCGGGACCAATCTCAACACCGGCATCACAACGATCACCGCAGGCAGATTGCAAATAGGTAATGGCGGCACTTCAGGCGCTCTGGGGGCAGGGAATATTGTTGACAACGCTGCTCTCCGGTTCGATCGAAGCGATGCTATAGCCATAGCCAATGCGATCTCGGGAACAGGGACCCTCGAACAGGCCGGAACGGGTACTCTGAGCATGAATACTGCCAATACCTACTCTGGGGGCACAACAGTGAATGCAGGGATATTGCAAATCGGTCATGCCAACGCTCTCGGCTATAATCGGAGTAATTGTACGGATCGCCTTGGCATGCCCGACGGTCACTTCCCTGACGATCCTGGGCTTGGATTCCAGCGACAGCAAATCCTCAGCATCCTTGCCAGAGACGCCGGCTTTGACCCCGGACTCTTCCTGCAAAGTGGCAGAAGGTATGAGCCGGATATCAGAGACAACGCTGGAACTTTTCACCTTCTGTACATACCCCTCAAGCTCGGCCTGCTGCCCGGTCTTCATGAGCACGTAAATCGCGGAACGGATCGCGTTGGAAAGCTCCTCATTGCCCTCGATCGCCTGGCGAATCGTGCTCCTGGCCGACGAATAATAGGAAAAACCTAACGTTAGGACAGCGCCCAGGCTCAGCACCAAGAGAATGATCAACAAAATTTTTGTTCTTATTTTCATACAATCCTTAAAAAATGTGTGGTGTTTACCTCAGCCCATTCTCCCGGAAACAGGCAGAGAATTTCTGGTCCACGCCCAAAATATGCTTCCTCAACCATTCCCAAAGAAATTCCAACAGCTCAACAGCCACCACCGGCTCCCCGTTCTTGTCCGCCTCAAGAAGTGTCGTGACCTTGGTCTTGAACCATTGGTGCTCCATCCGGTGAGACTCAAGTCCAGGAAAGTTAAACTTCTCCATGTAACGTTCTTCGGTGTCGAAATGATAACCGGCATATTCCGCCAAATCAGTCAGGATCGAACTTAAAACCTTTTTCTCCGCGCCCTGGGCCATGGAAGAAACCAGCAAATTTAAAATACTGACCAGCTTTTTATGCTGCGCATCAATCTCTGCTACCCCAACGCTGTATGATTCGCTCCAGCTGACGATCTCCATGTTTATGCTTCCTCAACGACATTGTATTTCTTTGGTTTCCCCAGTTGCGTCAAAAGCTGATTGACTTCTTTCTTGATCTCCAGCACCCGGCCCTCGCGTTCCAGCATAAGATCATTAAAGCGTTTTAATTCCTCAACCTTTTCCTTGATCTCGCGCTCTGTCTTTAATCGTTCGGATATGTCACGCATGACCCCTACCGCATGCCAACCGTCTTCCCGATGGACCGCGTTCAAGGACAGCTCGATCGGTATTTCAACGCCGTCCTTGCGGATAGCTGGCAGCTCAAGCGTCTTTCCAACAGCCGCGCCTTCCCCGGTCCGCAAAAAATTCGGAAAAGCCTCGGCGTGTGCAGAATGCAGCCGTTCCGGCACGATCAGTTGATGCAGATTTTTACCTATAACCTCCTGGGAACTATAGCCGAATATCCGCTGGGCAGAAGGATTCCAGAATGTGATCAGACCTTTTGTGTCTATCATGATAATGGCATCTTTAGCCACATCTGTAATGGTGCGGATATTCTCCTCGCTCTGGTGCAAGGCTTGTTCGGCCCGTTTTTTTGCGGTCAGATCCAGCCAGACACAATAGATCACCCGCTTCCCCTGCAACGTGATTGGCGTCAGGGATACCTGAACCGGAAAATCCTTGCCATTCGCCCTGCGATGGATCCACTCAAATTGATGAAAACCCTTCTCAACAGCCAGGCGCATCATCTCCTCAGCCTTCTCAAAAGAACTCCGCCCGTCAGGTTGCGTCGGCGGGGACAGCTGCGAGGGATGCACTTTCAGAAACTCCTGCCTTGTAGGATATTCCAGCATACGCGCGGTGGCATCATTGGCATCGATGAACTTGTTCTCGCCGATCAGAAGAGTGGCATCCTGTGAAGCATAAAAAACATCATAAAACCTGTTCTCACTTTGAAACAATTGCTGCGTCCGTTCAGAAATCAGCCGCTCCAACTCCTCGCGTCGATATAGAATAATACCCATTACAAATACAAAAACCCCTGTGAACAGTGCCCCCACGATAAAAGTCCATAAACCGGACCGTAAAGGATGGATCCGCTCAAAACCTGGGCCGGCATAAGCGGTCACGGCAAAGACCTTGCCAAAAGCAAAAACAGGACGCATCGCTGATATGCCCAGGCGCGGGGCATTCGAGACATCCCAGGAAATGGCCAGTAATCGGGGCGGCGCATTCCGGCGAAGAAGCGTAACTTGCATGAATACCAGATCACTTACGACCGCACTATTTAACAGGGCCTGTGTCTCAAGTGTGGCCAGGACCAACCCGCGTAAACGCTTGGGATCATCCTTGGCAAAGACAGGACGGTAAATATGCATCCCCGTCTCTCCACCTTTTCCCTGAACCAGGGCGACAGGATCAGTCGCGGTCATAAGGCCGCTTGTCTTCGCCTCTTCCAGCGCCGCACGGCGGATCGACTCTGAAGCAAGGTCATAGCCCAGGGCACGCTCATTGCCTTTCATGGGCGTCAGCTGGTAAAGAGGATAATACTCGCCACGCTCTGCGGCCGGAACCTTGTTGCCTTGGGCATCCTTCTGCCAAATCCCAAAATCCGTCAAACCATTAGCGCGGGCCGCCATCTCAAATTGCGTCCTCTCAGCAGCAGATACACACGGCACCCATCCCCAGGCCTTGACCGACGACTGATTTATCAAATGCCCCGTGTAGCGCGTGAAATCATCAGCTGTAACATCCGCACGGCTTTCATAAAAACTTGCCAGGCCTTCCAGGGCAGTGGCACGAATATTCCGGAGCGTCTCGGCAACACCGGCGGTCTGGCTGACAGCTATTTGATTAAAAGCCTCTTTGCGGTTATTGACCTCGGCTTCATGGTTGACCCAAGTGAAAAACACTGTCAAATAAAGTCCGATGACCAGCGTCAGGAATGTTTCCAGGTGCCACATCCAACGCGACGGTGCACTGCTGCGAGAACGAGCGGCCAAAAGCAACATGCCTACCCATAGAATCAGGATCAAACCCAACGTGAAGACCACAAATGGAACTGCCGCAAAAACAAGCATCGATTGCCACCTGCCGGCATTGATGTCAATGCCAAGGACAGCCAGAATATTTCCGGTCCCCTTGTAAGCCCCGGCGCAGACGATCATGTCGTCCAACTTCTGGACGTAAGTCGTCTTGGGTTCTATCTGTTTGTCAACGGGGTTCTCGTATTCATAATCGACCCAGCCACGGCCTTTAGACAAGGCGATCCTCTGGATCTCCTTGCGGAAATACTTGCCGCCAGCCCAATCCTTCTTCTCAAGTAAGTTCTTACCGACCAGTTCCGGCTTGACCGGACGGGCCAGCATGGTCATGCTCTGGTCGTAGACAAAGACGTAAAGATCGTCTTTGTGAAACTGCCCCTGGGGATCATTGACTTCTTTAAGGAAAGCCTCCCGGCCATTCTGCCGATAAAAGTCAGCCGCCTTGCCCACGATCGCTTGCGCATCCTGCGTGGTGGCCAGGCCATACTTAACCGTGAGCGGGTCCTGGATCGGAATGAGCGCCGAGATCCAGGTGCCCCAGCGATCAGCGTAAGGGCCTTCAATGCCCTCGGTTCGGGTGGAGAAAACGCGACGCATATTCTCCGAGGCCTCGGTATAGACCTGGCCCGCCGGAGAACAATCTTTGGAGTCAGGCAACTCATTGTCTACGAAGAAAAAGATATCCCCGTTAGATTTACGACCCAGGAAATAGGCAAAACGATAGTTAGGGTCTGATGAACGGATAGCGCCAAGCTGTTCCTTGAGGCGCAAATAGACGGGGCTGTTCAGGTCAGCATCGGTTCCTGTCAGTTCCCGCAAATGGTCAATATTGACTCCCTGCGCCACCAACTGCGCCTGTTGGATAAGCTGTGAACGCATCTGTTGTTCGGTCTGCGCCACCTTCCACCAGGTCAGCAACGCTCCGGCGATAAGAATGACAATCGTGAGCGCGATCGTCAGGTAAGGAATCTGTAGCGCGGCCTGTTGTTTCTTTTGAAACAGTTCCATTTTCTTGTCCTTATTCTGGTCGTTCTTCATGACCTGTCCAATCCGCCCTCGGAGAGCGTGTTAGTTGTATGATTCTTTAAACCCAAATTTTGCATGGGTACAACGCACTAATAATTTCAGCGGCCGGGACGGCTTATTCGCTCAAATCGCCCGCCCATTTCCTGAAAAATTGTAGGTCGGGCTCCATTCGCTCATAAACCATCCCAACCGCTGACACATAAAT
>JADFXE010000081.1 GCA_015233705.1 Candidatus Omnitrophota bacterium | reverse complement strand
CCAGTCGATCGTGCTTTTACTCAAGACGCTGGATCTTTTGGTGAAGGAAAAAGGCGATCATCCGGCAGAGGGACAACGCCCACATTCGGCTCAATGGTTGTAAAAGGGAAATTCGATGCCGCGGCCGCAGCACCGGTTAAAGCGTTGAACAGCGTGGACTTGCCGACGTTGGGCAGCCCGACAATGCCGATCTCCATGGAACCTCTCTATTAAATACTATTATAAATTTTGTATATATTAACTACTATTGCTCTATCTGTCGACCATTTTTCTACGGGAATCAAAGAAGGGCGGTCACTTCACAGAAAACGACTTTGGCATGGCTGAGGTCAGGCCCAGGTCCTTCAGGACATCGCGGTAAAGCCGGCCCATTTCAAAATCCAGCGGTGTGCCACCGGGATTCTGCTCCCAGGACACCAGCGCGTTCCAGAAGCCCGGGCCGTTGGGCGCATAGATCTGGTGATACGGTGCCGTCTCGATGAGCGAACGGATCCAGGCCTTGGCTTGAGTCTCGTTACCCAAACGGAAATTTGACACGGCCAATCCCCACATGGCCGCCCCCACTTCGTTCAGGACGCCATAGCGCTGGATCGCACGTTTGGCATCCTTCGCATCTGCCAGCGGCGTGCCCCAGGGATATTCCACCAGGCCGCCAACCTCCCGCGCCTTGCGCTTCTGCTGATCCTGCGCCATCCTGACCCAGGCAGCATCCTTGACGATCTTCTCGGCCCACAGGATCGCGGCATAATAATCGCCGGCATTGAAAGACAAAAACATGTTCTGGTTGTAGCGCCACAGCTCTGGCATATCATCCACGTCCGACGCCATCTGATCCGGCACAATTTCGACCTTGGAACGGTCCGCAACAAGGGATGCCACATACACCTCAGCCTCTGCCCGGTCAGTCCTGGCCAAAGGAATTCTTTCATACACCGCGCCATAGTGATCATCCAAATAGAATGGATTCTGGCGATTGAGCGGCAGGATCGGCCAGGCGCCAATGAGACTTCCGCCCTTGATCGCCGGCTTTCCCGTCGGATCTTTCACGTAAAAATACGGCGTCTTCCAGCCGTGACCAGTCGCGACCCATTGGCCGGTGGCATAAAAAGACATCAGTCCTTTCATCCCGTCCAGATGATAAAACGACTTCATGGCCTCCGCCTGGAAATACTCTGCCAACGCCTTGAAATGCCTGGCCTTGGCACGCTCCGCCTCATCTTCAGACTGCCAGAACCGCACCGCATTCTTCTGCAGCGCCAGGATCACACCGCCGATCCACTCGACCGAACCCATGGGCCGGACACCGCCGCGGTCAGCCGTGATACGCATATCTTTGGCATCCGCAAAGTCCACCAGGGTCAGCGTTTTCGTCTTTCCATCAGGAAGCTCCAGCGTGACCCGCGACAGGCCCTGACGCAGCATCTGCTCGGTCAAACGCTCCAGGCCCGGCAGCGTCATGCGGTCGCCTGCCGGCCCGGCCATGGTCCAGGAATATGTATCCGTCGCAAAGATCCCGCTGGGCGACTCGCCCTGCTTGTTGCGGTAGATCGTCCCGCTTTCGGCCTGATAAATGTTGCGCTCAAACCAAACCCACGCCTTTTCCGCTGCCGCCTGCCACTTGGGATCCTTGGTCAGCTCAAACAGCTGAAGAAAAACAGCAAAGGCGTCCATGTGCGGTTCGGTATTGACATTGCCCGGCGCCCGATCTCCGTCGGTAATAGCGCCGTCAGCCCGCTGCATGGCCAACAGTGCTTCCCCCATCATGAGCGCCTCGGCGCGGTATTTCTCTTTATTCACATGGAGAAAGGCGATCGCCATGAACGCCAGCGGTCCCGGCGTTGACCAGTACTCAACCTTGGCCTCGCCCTCACGCTCGCTCGAACTAACCTTGACGGCATTGACCAAGCCGATGGCCCACGGGTCATCGACCGACGGGATAAGCTTGAGGATGCCGTAGACACCATTAGCGTCCGCGTATTTCCTGACCTCACCCGCCGGGATCCGCAGTCGCTCGGCAAAATAATCCAGGATCTTCTCGGCATCCACCTGATCACCGGACGCCTTGAGAACCAACGCGTCGACCGCCTTGTCATAAAGGAAGGCCACATCCCCGAAACCTGGATGCCCCAGATGGCTCAGGGCCAGGCCGGTCTTGGGATCGCTCAAGTCCAGGATCGATTGCGCAACCTTCTGGTCCATGCCGTCAACCGGACCGCTGACGCCCAAAGTCAAGTCATCCGAGACTTGACCAATGCCTCTGATCTCCCAGGGCATGGGCAAAAAGGCTGGATCAACGGCTGACGCAACAACTGTTGCGGAAGAATGAAGGGGTGTTTCTGCCGCACGCGCCAGGGCGCACGACAGCACAAGGAAGGAAAAAATTATCAGCAGCGAAACCCGTTGCGATCTCATACGGGGCAGTATAACGCAAAATGAACTTATCGCCTAGCCTTGGTCAAAACTGTTTTAATGGGTTCTTTGAAATTTTGAATGGGACGACGCACTAATGATGTCAGCGGCTGGGACGGCTTATTCGCTCAAATCGCCCGCCCTTTCCCTGGAAGATTGTAGGTCGGGCTCCATTCGCTCATAAACCATCCCAACCGCTGACACACAAAAAGATGTGGCAAAGGCTATGAAAGGGGTTGGGGAGTAAATTGAGCCCCGCTTACCTTCCATTCAGAAAAAGCGGGGCGAGCTGAACGACAAAACCCCTTTCATAGTCTCACAAGCTACCCATACGAAATCTCAAAGAACGTTTTAAGAGACCGCTCCAACTCGATGAGCTTGCGCTTGCGGCCATCATCCTTGCCAGCATATTTGCCGAGAGTGCCATCAGACTTGATGACCCGATGACAGGGGATCGTGATCGGCCAGGGGTTTTTGCGCAGCGCTGAACCGACGGCGCGCACGGCCTTGGGCCTGCCGATGCGCTTGGCGACCCAGCCGTAGGTCCGCGTCTCACCAAAAGGGATCTCAAGTGTCGCTCTGAGGACTGACCACTCAAAAGGCGTGAGAACAGGAACAGGCGCCTTGCGCTGAACAGCGCCAGAGAGACGTTCCGTTGAACGCAAGGCACCTGCCGCCATATCCTTATCCCCGCTTGGTAATCTCGATCAGATGGAAACCAAATTGCGTCTTCACCGGGCCGTGGACCTTGCCGACCGCGTCGTTGAAAACAACACGATCGAATTCCGGGACCATCTGCCCCTGGGTGAACTCGCCCAGATCTCCACCCTGACGGCTGGACGGGCACTGGGAATGTTTCTTGGCCGCCTCGGCAAAATTCAGACCGCCCTCGATCTCGCCTTTGAGCTTCAGGCAGGCTGCCTCGGTGGGAACCAAAATGTGTCTTGCGCTCGCTTTTACTGGCATATCATCCTCTCCTTTTGGGTTGTTTAAAAAAGGGCTCGCCCCTCACGTCATTCAAAAACCTTTTTGCCTCTTAACTGGCGGTGATAGGCGACGGCAAACCGGTGCGCCTCGTCACGGACACGTTGAAGCAATCTCAGCGCCAAAGAATCTTTGGACAGGATAACAGAATTTCTTTTTCCTGGCACAAAAACCTCTTCCTCGCGCTTGGCGAGTGAAATAAGCGGCACAACGATCTCGAGCTTCTTCAGTTCCGCCCCCGCCGCGGCCAGCTGACCTTTCCCTCCGTCGATCACGATCAGGTCCGGATACGACACTCCCTCGCGCTTGAGGCGTCCATAACGCCGACGCACAACCTCAGCCACCATCTTGAAATCATCGATCCCTTTCACTTCCTTGATGCGAAAGCGCCGGTAGTTGGCCTTGTCCGGCTTGCCGTTCTGGAAAGAGACCAGGGACCCGACCGACTGCTGACCCATGATCGTCGAGATATCAATGCACTCGATCCGCTCCGGCCGGCGCGGCAGCGCAAAGGCACGCTCCAGCTGTTCGGCTTCCTTGAAATAATTGACATTCGGGCTCGACGAATACAGCGCACCGATCGCCCGCAGCTGATCGCGAGCTTTCGCCGCCTTCTCAAAATCTTTCGCCCGCGACAGACGCTCCATCTCCTGCTTCAGGTTCCGATAAAGCCCGTCCTCGTCGCCTTCCAAGATGAGGCTGATGTTCGCAATGATCTTCTGATAATCCGCGACCGAGATCTTTCCAACGCACGGTGCCTCGCACAGGCCGATGTTGTGGTACAAACAGACCTTGTCTGCCAAAGGATCGCAGCTGCGAAAAGGAAAAATCTTGCGGATAAGCGACAGCGCCTCGCGAATGAGTGACGCGTCTGTATACGGCCCGAAATAGCGGCAGCCGGCCGCCCGCTGATCAGGCTTTGCCAGTCGCACGACAGACACCAGCGGATATTTGTCGCCCGTGATCTGGATATAAGGATACGACTTGCCGTCCTTGAGTTCAATGTTGTATTTGGGAAGATGTTTTTTAACGAGCGCGGCCTCCAGGATCAGGGCCTCGGCCTCGCTGTGGGTCGAAATGACGTCGATGTCTGCAATATTAGAAACCAGCAGGTCGGTCTTGATATTGTGTGTCTTGCCTCGGAAATACGACTCAACGCGCCGACGCAAATTCACGGCCTTGCCGATGTAGATGATCGCGCCGGCCGCATCCTTCATCAGGTAAACGCCGCTGGTCTGTGGCAGGACCTTGATCTTCGCCGGTATCAAGGCGTTCTCCTTTGAAGCGCACGCAACACTTGTTGCGGCTGCTCGAGACGTAAAAGAAGCGCCAAAAACCAATAAGCCGCGCTTCCCAGGACCAGCACGACCACCAGTCGCACGATCTCAAGTGTGCCGGCCAGCCAGATCCAGGAACCCCAGACCACCAGCCCCTGCCCCAGCCCGGTGATAAAGATCCTCGGGAAAAATCCCTTGAAATAGGAGGACAGGTCGCCCAACCGCTTTTCAAGAAGTGTGGCCAGGACCGTGATGTTCACCAGAGACGCGATGCTGCTTGCCAGCGCAATGCCGGACAGCTTCATCGGAAACATAAGGACCACATTCAG
>JADFXE010000014.1 GCA_015233705.1 Candidatus Omnitrophota bacterium | reverse complement strand
GGTGAGCTTATTATTTATCCTCAGGATTCCTATAAAAAAGGTGTGGCTTTGGATCACGCCCTCAACCAGAGCGACATATTTCTTTTCGATCGTGTGCTTCTCGAACTGACTGGCCAGCCTGGCATGGGCCATGTTGGTCTTGGCCACTAGAATGACACCGGACGTCTCCTTGTCAAGCCGGTGCACGATCCCGGGACGCCGGGAGCCGTTCACATCTGACAGCTCCCCGAAATGATGAACCAGCGCGTTCGCCAGAGTCCCACCGTAGTTTCCGGCTGCGGGATGGACCGCCATACCCACGGGCTTGTTGATCGCCAGCATCTCTTCATCCTCATAAACGATATCCAGCGCCACCGCTTCAGGCTTGATCCGCTCATCAGGATAATCCTCGAGAAGGATATCAACCAGGACCACATCTCCCGTGCGAAGCTTGTGATTGGCCTTGACCACGGCCCCATTTACCTGAACCCGGCCGGCCTCGACCAGACGCTTAACGAACATGCGTGAAGGAATGTCACTTGACAGGGCGCGGGTGATAAAACTGTCGACGCGAACATCAGCATCATCTTCTGTGACGGTCAGGGAATGAACAGACATAATTTAAAGCGCCTTAAGTTATCTGGCTTTTCTGGCCAGCCACAGGTTCACGCCGGTCGCAAGAACAAAGATCGTAACGCAGACATATTGAAAAACGCTCAGGCCCAGCCACAAATTTTCATGGTCTGCGCGGGCAAACTCAATAAAAAACCGCTCGATCGATGCCAAGAGAAGATAAAGGATAAAAAGCTGTCCGCCCCTTTTTACCTTCGGCTGCACGGCGCGCAGGATAAGAAAGATCGCCAGCTCTGACAGGGACATGTAAATCTGTGTCGGCTGAAGGCGCTCGCCAAAATTGGGAAAATAAATCCCCCACGAAGCCGGCTTGCCGTAACAGCAGCCGTTCAAAAGACAGCCAATACGGCCGATCGCCTGACCCAACGCCACATAAGGCGCAACCACATTCAAGAACTTGCCCAGCGAAAGTTTCTTTGCCTTGATATAGACAAACGTAGCCGCCAACCCGAGCACCATACTTCCCTGCCACGCCAGGCCGCCTTTCCAGAACATCACGCTCTCCAGTGGATTAGCCGCGAAGTAGTCGAGATTAAGAAGGATGAAAAACAAGCGCGCGCCGATGATCCCGAAAAGCACGACCCAGAAACTCAGGTCATAGACAGCATCCGACGGGATCCCGATCTTTTGGGCATCACGGGCCGTGAGCCATGAGCAGATCAAAAGCGCGCTCGCCAGCATGAAGCCGTAAGAGTATAGCGGAACAGGACCGATATGGCAGATGATGGGATGCATAAGGTTACACAAGCCTACAAGTCAACATGTCAAAAGGTCAACAGAAGACAGGAAATAAACTTCGGCAAATATCTTCTCTTTTTGCTTGTTGACCTGTGGACCTGTGGACCTAATCTTTTAAAATCACTCTCATCTTCTTCTCTTCCTTTGTTTTTGTCAAAGGAAAGCACTTGAAAAGGATGATACAGGCGCCGATTGTAATAGCGCTGTCAGCGATGTTGAAAACCGGCCAGATCCGAAAATCGATGAAATCCACCACATAACCAAGCGAGATGCGGTCCACCAGATTACCGATTGCGCCGCCCAGGATCAGGGAAAAAGCAATGATATAGATTCGGTCCAGCTCCCCGAACTTGTGGTAATAATAAATGTTGTAAGCCAGAAGCGCGATAGCGATCGCCGGTACGATGAAGAAAACAAATCCGTTGTTCTTAAAAAGCCCGAAGGCAATGCCGGTATTATGGACCAAAGTAAAATGAAAGACCTTCCGAATGATCGGCCAGGATTCATTAAGATGAAGAAGTGTGGAGAAAAATATCTTGGTCAGCCGATCAAGCAGGATAACCCCGCAGACCGTGGAGAGGAAAACAATAATATCTAAAGGAGAACGCTGCTTATCTAACATAAAAGACACAAGGCACAAACCGTCAAGGCTTCCTGTGCGACCCTCGCCTTGTGTCCTGTGCCCTGAATTTACTTTCCGGACTTGTGGTCCAATTCTTCCTGGACCTCGAGGCAATACTCGGCGTAAGGAACAGCCTTCAGGCGCTGTTCGGAGATCTTCTTGCCGCTCTTGAGGCAAATACCATAAGTGCGCTTCTCGATGCGATCCAAAGCCGCATTGATGCGCGCCAAAAGTTCACGGTCATTGGACGCCAACGACAGGTTAAACTCGCGATCGTACATGTCGGTCGCCACGTCAGCCATGTGCATGGCATGACCGGAGATATCGCCCTTGTCGTGCTGGTCACCTTCGTTCTCATCGAACATACTCTTGATGTCGCCCGCGATCTGGGCCTTCATGCTGAGAAGAAGCTTCTTGTAAAAATCCAGTTTCTTTGCGTCCATCTTGTCGGGCATGATCGATAGCTCCTTTGAAACTTGAGATTAACCCTTATCTTGACTATCCAAACCTTTGACCGCCCTGGCACAGCGGCCGCACACTTCAGGATGATCCTTATCTAAACCAATATCAGTCTTGTAATTCCAACAGCGCGGGCACTTGACGCCGTCAGCGTGCTCCACAATGACTGAGGTCTGCGCAAATGTTCCGCCGATGGCATTCTCAACCGCAGCAGCATCCTCCACCTTCACCTGCGAAACGATGAAATACGACGGCAACTGCTCGAGAAGTCCTTTCAGATACTGGCTGTCCCGGGCCGAGGCTGTACGAAAAATAACCTTGGCCTCCAAGGGACTTCCGATCAGGCCGGCCGCGCGCTTGTCTTCCAGCGCCTTGAGGACAAAAGGCCGGATCTCCAGCAAAAGCCCGAGCTGTTCTTCGACCGCTTTATCCAGCCAGCCTTCCCCTGCCCTGGGCCAATCCAGAAGATGGATACTGCCCGCCTCCTTGACCGCCTTGGCCTTGGGGATAGAGGCAAAGATCTCATCTGCCGTGAAACTCAAAACCGGCGCCAGAATACGCGAAATCCCGTCGGAAATATGGTAAAGAACCGTCTGCGCAGAACGCCTTTTCAGCGCATGAGCGGAGCAAGTATATAGTCTGTCTTTTAGGATGTCAAGATAAATGCTCGACAGGTCCTCGTTGCAAAATGAATAGACCGCCTTGTAAACCTCGGCGAAATCATAGACCTCAAAGGCTGCCGTGACCTTGTCGATCAGCAGCGCAAAACGGCTGAGCGCCCAGCGGTCAATGAGCAGCATATCCTTGACCGGCACCAGGCCCGTGTCAGGATCAAAACCGTCCAGATTGCTCAACAAATAGCGCGCAGTGTTGCGGATCTTGCGGTAGGCATCGACCAGCCGGTCCATGATCTCCTTGGAAAGCCGGATATCATCGTTATAACTGGAGGATGCGACCCACAGGCGCAGGATATCCGCACCGCTCTGGGTGATCACATCGTTAGGCGCAATGACGTTGCCCAACGACTTGGACATCTTGCGGCCTTCCCCGTCAACAACAAAGCCGTGCGTCAAAACCTGCCGGTACGGCGGACGTCCGTCGATCGCCACCGACGGAATAATGGAGGACTGGAACCACCCGCGGTGCTGATCCGAACCTTCCAGATAAAGATCGGCCGGCAGCGGTTTCTTCAGCATCTCGTGAAAAACGGCTTGGTGGCTCACGCCGGAATCAAACCACACGTCCAGAATATCGTTCGCCTTTTCCAGATCCTCGACCTTGCCGAGCGGACAAGGAAAATCCTTGGGCCACAGGTCCTTCAAATCCTTCTCAAACCAGATATTGCTGCCCTGCTCGCGCACGAGTTTGGCAATATGTTCGACCACCTCGGGGAAAAGATGCTGGTCCTCCGAACCCTTGAGCCGCACCGCCGGGATCGGCACGCCCCAGTAACGCTGGCGGGACAAACACCAGTCAGGCCGCGTCGAGACCATGGCCTTGATGCGCTCCTCACCGGCCGCCGGGAACCACTGGACATCCTTTTCGATCGCACCCTTGATCTTCTGGCGCAGGTCATTGTGATCGATCTTGAGGAACCACTGATAGGTCGCGCGGAAGATAATCGGCTTCTTGCAGCGCCAGCAGTGCGGATACGAATGCTGGATCTTCTCGGCATGGAACAAAAGGCCTTGAGCACGAAGATGTTCGATGATCTCGTCATTGGCCTTAAGCACATGCTTGCCCTCGAACGGCGCGCCATCGGCGGTAAAGACGCCGCGGTCGTTGACTGGCATGAGGATCGGCAATTTATATTTCAAGCCTGTCTGGTAATCATCCTGACCATGACCCGGCGCCGTGTGGACCAGGCCCGTGCCATCCTCTTTGGTGACATAATCGACGGCCACAACAGGGCAATTCTCGCGCTTGCCAAAAGGATGCGTATAAACAAGTTTCGTGAGTGCCTCGCCCTTCACTTCCCCGATGATCTTATACGGCTTGGGCTCCTGACCGGCCGGCGCCTTACCAAACACAGCCACAGACAGCGTTTTTTCCAGGATCAAAATCTCATCGCCCAGATCAGCCAGGACATAATCAAATATCGGACTGACCGCGACCGCGACGTTAGCCAGAAGCGTCCAGGGCGTTGTGGTCCAGATCAGAAGCGAAACTTTCTTGCCCTTCAGCGCAGGGATAACTTCAGGATTCCTGACCGGGAAACGGACAAATACCGTCGGAGAAGTATGGTTCTCATACTCGACCTCAGCCTCGGCCAGCGCAGTCTCGCAGTCAAAGCACCAGTTGACCGGCTTGCGGGCACGGTAAATGTAATCTTTTTTGGCAAGCTCTGAAAGCATCTTGAGGATCCAGAACTCATAAGCCGGCGCGAGCGTCAGGTACGGCCTGTCCCACTCGCCCATGATCCCCAGGCGCTTGAACTGATCGCGCTGGGTGGCAACGAATTTCATCGCATAATCATGCGCCTTATGACGCAGGTCCAGGCAGTTGATATCCGTCTTTTTGGTCTTGAGATCTTTCAAAAGCGCATGCTCGATCGGCAGACCGTGGCAGTCCCAGCCCGGAATGTAAATACTGTCAAATCCCTGCATGGTCTTGTATTTGACAATGATGTCCTTGAGGATCTTGTTGAGCGCGTGGCCGATGTGGATATTGCCGTTGGCATACGGCGGCCCGTCGTGAAGAATGAAATTCTTCCGGCCCGCGGACTTGGCGCGGATCTTAGCGTAAAGCCCGGACTGCTCCCAGGCCGCAAGCATCTGCGGCTCTTTCTGCGTGAGCCCGGCCTTCATGGAAAAGTCGGTTTTGGGAAGGTTTAAAGTCTTCTGATAATCCATAGGGGGATTACTTTATCTGAAAACGCGGTTTTGTCAAGGCAGCCTGCCTTAACTTATATATTTACCGATAATGATCTCCAGGTCCTTCTTCTTCTGATCCGGAATGAGCTTGGGGTCGGTCATGATCGCGCATTTGAGCGCGCCCTGGGCCGAGAACTTCTTCATCTTGCCGACCTTGGGGATGGCGATCTTGAGGATCTTTTTGGCATTGTCCACGTTCCGGGTCAAATATTCGATGATCATCTCGACGGTAACCGAGCCGTGCGACTGGTGCCAGCAGTCATAATCCGTGACCGCGGCAAGTGTCGCATAAGAGATCTCGGCCTCGCGCGCAAGCTTGGCCTCGGGCAGATTGGTCATGCCGATGATGTCGCAGCCCCAGCTACGGTAAAGTTCGCTCTCGGCTTTCGTCGAGAACTGCGGGCCTTCCATGTTCAGATACGTCCCGTTCTTGTGGACGGTCGCCTTGATCTTCACGCACGCCTTGTAAAGAACCTCAGCCAGTTCATCAGAGATCGGATCTGCGAGTCCGACGTGGGCCACGATGCCGCCGGTAAAAAACGTCATGTGACGCCGCGGCGCGGTCCGGTCAATGAACTGGTCAGGAATGACAAAATCCATGGGCTTGAGCTCGAGCTTGAGACTTCCGACGGCCGAGACCGACAGGATCGCATCCACGCCCAGCTTCTTCATGCCCCAGATATTCGCCCGGTAATTGATCTCGGTGGGCGAAATGCGGTGACCCCGACCGTGGCGCGGCAGGAACACGACCGGCGTGCCATCCAGGACGCCCGTCATGAACTTGTCCGACGGGTCACCGAAAGGCGTTTTGACCTCGACCTCCTTGACATCCTGGATCCCCTCGATCTGATACAAACCGCTTCCCCCGATAACGCCGACAGTAGCCATAAAACAACTCCTTATAATTAAACCGTTAAGACATCTAATAATCTACCGCGAAAGCTCGCCGGAAACATTCTCATCCCGGATGCCGAGGAACTTCTCGACCTGCTGCTCAATAAACAGCGCCTCGTCCCGGCCGGCAAGGCCGGTAACCAGGTCGACCACTTTTTCATTGCTCGTCAGAAGACGGACAGCGTAACTGCGGCTCGTCCCGTTCTTGGTCTGCGAAATATCTTCCTGAGAATAAAACTGTTTCACCTCAGCCCTTGAAATCGTCTTCTGCCCCATCCACGGCAGCGGCGCATGGCGGACGGTCACCGAATCATAAGTGATCCTGATGGTAGTCTTGTTGAGGAACATGGCCAAAACACCATAAAGCATGCCAAGCCCCACCGCGGCGTGGATGCTTCCGAACGCGGCCATGGCATATTGCTTATGCGTAAAGGCGACAGTGAACCAGACCGCCATAAACCCGTTCCAGAACACACAAAAGAACAGCAGGGGAACAACAGAACACCCCAGCCAGCGTCGGACGATCGCAAAACCATCAGCATCGTTGATGAGCTCGTACTGCTTCGGCTTCTCGATCTGCGGCCGGTCCTGGGCTTGCGACGCGCCGCTGACCTTGTCGGCAAAACTGAAGACATTGTTGCAGTTGGCGCACTTGGCAATCTCCTGCGACAGGTTGATGTCTTCAGCCGCAACTTCCTGATTGCACGCCGGACACATGATCTTCATCTCACCCTCCTATCTAGAATTCTCGTCCAAGAAATGCCCCTCATACGTCTTGGTATTCTTATTCACCACCCAGTTAAAAGAACCATCAGGCATGGGCGGATAAAAGTCCGCACACAAAAGGACATGCTCCCCAATGGTCGCATATCTGTATACGCGCAAGGTATGCTTGACGGCGATAGACGGTTCCATATGAGCGTGACCAAGTTCAACCAACTTAGGATCTATCGAAGCGGGATCTTTCACCTCAATCCAATCTAGTTTCTCAATATTAGGATACTGGGTGCTGATTCCATCAATGGAAACCACCAAATCGCCTCTGGTTACACAGCGAGAAAACTGTCCTGCGGCGCCCCCCTGCGCCTGCCCTTGCGGAGGCAGTTCAGCGCCCTGGGCGTTCCCTAGCGAAAACATCAAAACAACACTTAAAAGAATGACTTTTGCCTTGCGATTTTTATTCATTCCTTACCTCGACAATTCCTGGGCCCGATCACGTGCCGCCTTAAGGGCCTGCTCGAAAATCCCCATGATATCTTTTTCCATGAACACATCGGTCGCGGCCTGGGTCGTGCCGCCTTTGGACGTGACCCGGGCGCGGAGCGTCTCGGCGCTGTCCGAGCCTTTGGCCAGCATGTGCATGCTGCCCAGAAGCGTTGCGCCGACCAGGATGCGTGCGTCTTTCTCCTGAAAACCCAGCTTGCGCGCGGCCTTCATCAGGCTCTCGACAAAAAGAAAGACATACGCCGGCCCGCTTCCCGAGACCGCGGTCACGGCATTCATCATCTTTTCCTGAACGATCACGGTCGTGCCAACGGTCTCAAACAGACCCTTGGCCAGCGCCAGGTCCTTAGGTGTCGCCTTTTTCCCTTGGCTTAGGGCGCTCACGCCTTCACCTACCATGGCCGGCAGGTTGGGCATGACGCGGATCACGCGGACGCCGCCTCCCAGCTTCTGTTCGATCAGCTTCGTCGTGATCCCGGCCGCGATCGACACGATCACCTTCTTCTTCAGCGGCAGCTTTCTAATCTCGGCAAAAACATCCGGCAGATCCTGGGGCTTGACCGCCAGGATAATGACCTCAGCCACTCTCGCCACATCGCTCAGCATGCCAAAATTCGCGCGATATTTCTTCCTGAGATAGACCAGGCGGTCCAGGCGCGGCTCGCAAACAAAACATGCGTGCTTTTTGTGGATCGCTGCCAGGATCGCCTCACCCATGTTCCCGCAACCAATGAATCCGATTTTCATGGCCACTCCTATGTTGACTTTTTATCAATAACATGTTATTCTTACAACAAATTAACGCCCCGGCAGCATAAGTGGATAATGCTCTTCCCTCACTAAGAAGCCGATACAGGTTCAAATCCTGTCCGGGGCGTTAAAGGTTTTGAGAATAGGCGGAAGCATTCTCAAAACTAACTTTTTCTTGAAATCGCCAGTTCCATCCGATATACTTAAAATATCTTAGTGAGGAAGAGCATTATTCAATGCTACCGGGCTGCGGGCAACCGCAGCCTTTTTAATGAGGCCCAAACTTACGGAGGCCAAAGCCGACGTAAGTTTGCTGGCCGAATTAACCCCGCGCCCCAAAGGGGCGTCGGGGTAAGAACCGACCGCCCTGACACTAAACGTGTCAGGGTTCATTCGCGCTACCACTTACGAGCGCTTCGCTCCGCAAGTGGTGCGCTCATGAAAATTAACCCCGCGCCCCAAAGGGGCGTCGGGGCTACCGCTATCACTGAAAAATCCTGCTCCCGATCCGCACCATATTCGCACCCTCTTCCAGCGCGATCTGGTAATCACTGCTCATCCCCATCGAAAGATACCGCATCTCAATTCGCTCACCGGCGAGTGATTTGCCCCTTAACCGCTCAAACAACTCTTTCCCGCGACGGAAGACCGACCGGATCCGCTCCTTATCTTCGGTCAGCGGCGCCATGGTCATAAAGCCAAGCACCCGGACATTCGCCAATCCCTGAACCTGCGAAAGCACGCCCTCCAGATCTTCTTCCGGCAGGCCAAACTTCTGCTCTTCTTTGGCGATATCGACCTGTATCAGGATATCCTGGACCTTGCCGACGGCCAACGCACGCTTGTTGATCTCGCCAGCCAGCTTCAGACTGTCGACTGACTGGATCAGATCAAAGATCAGGACCGCGTCTTTGGCCTTGTTCGACTGCAAATGCCCGATCATATGCTTGCGGACCGCACGGCCCGCGAAATCGAGTTTGGGAAATTTCTCGGCAGCCAGCTGAACCTTGTTCTCCGCGATATGCAAAAGTCCCGCGCGGATCGCTTCATTGATCGCCGGGACATCCGCGAATTTTGTCACGCCGACCAGGGTCACGCTCTGCGGGTCACGGCCGACACGCGCACAGATCTGTTGAATGTCTGCAAGCAGACTACTGAAGCTGTCCTGGATCATGGCGCTCCCACCACTTCCTTGACCTTGGCCAACACTTCCTGAAAGCGGAGCGGCTTGGTCAAATAAGCAGCCACTTTATTCCGACGGAAGATCGGCTCCATGGAGTCGTACGCCGTCAGAACAATGACCGGAATATCTTCTACGCCAGGGATCTTCTTGCGCTCGTTCATAAATTCGTAACCGTTCATCTTCGGCATCTCCACATCCAGAAGGATAAGGTCGACCACACCTTCTCTCAGCACCTGCAACGCCTGCTCGCCGTTGCCGGCCGTGAGGACCAAATACCCCTCCTGCGCCAGCTTGCGCTTGGTGATATCAACCACAACCTCTTCGTCATCCACGACCAGAACTGTTTTCGCCATTGAAAACCTCCTTAGGTGGAAAAGCAAAAGGTAAAATGACACGCCGAGAAAAAACCGATCCATAAAAATTTATATTTATTATATCTTATTATATTTTATTGATACTACAACTTTACTCGTATCTTTTTATGGGATCGTCAACGAACGGTACATTCGGGTCCATGATCTCGAAAATGACATGGTCCAGCGCCTTCAGGTAAGGCTTCAGGACCTCGTCATGGGATGCCGAGATTCCTCTGGAAAAACTGTCCCGCTTTGCCTCACGCAGGTTGTAAATCTCGGCACTGATATGCTCCTGCGGAAATTCCCTGGAGAGAAAATAATAATACAAGGGGATCTGAAACGAGCGCAGGTCCTTGAAGAGCGCCTTGCGCGAAAGATCCTCCTCTGCGCCAAAATCCTTCCGGGGAAGAAGGTCGCCTCCGCCGGTCTTGTAATCCATAAGAAGGATCGTGCCGTCCTTGAGCCGGTCAACCCGATCGACCACGCAATGGAAACGGATCGGCCCGGCGGCAAGCGAGATCGCGGCCTCAAAAGACTGCTCCAAATAAAGGATCTCCTGCACCCGCGGCTCCGAATCCCGCTCTTTCTCCAGAAAAACTTTCAAGCGATGATCAATGACCGCCTTAAGCAGGAACGCATCCGAACGCATGGACTTAAGGAAAGTCTCCGCAAACCGCTCGGCGCAAAGGTCGGTCAAGCGCTTGGCAAAGGCATCGTCAATGACAAACGGCCGGCGCAGCAGCGGCGCGTAAGCCTCCTTCAAAAGGCCGTGGAGGAACGTGCCGATCAGCCGCCCGTCCGGCTCATCCAGCAGGTCTTCCGCCTCCTTGAGCCCCAGGACATGGTTCGTATAAAATTCATAAGGATTGTTAAGATACCGGTTCACGCTCGATGAGGAATACCGGAAAGCGCGCAGGAAATCGATCATGGCCGGCGTCTTTATAACCTCGCGGCGCGCATGATTGATCCGGACATTGAACCCGGCCCGCTCGACGGGAAGTTCCCTGCGGCAGCCCGCCTTTTTCTCCTCTTCCCAGGCCAGTTCCTCAATAAAGCGGCTGCGCTCCTGATCCGGCCGGTCCTGATAAATGAGATGCACATTCTTTGCCGACGAGATGATCCGCATGAACTGATAGCGCTGGATCTCCTCCTCCAGCTCCAGCCGGTCGAGCTTGAGGCTCATCATGACCTCGCGCGGCACCAGGCTCGCGCGGATATCCAGCTTGGGCAGGATGCCTTCGTTGGCATCCATGATGATGACATTGTCAAAATTAAGCGAACGCGTCTCAAAAAGCCCGAGGACCTGCAGGCCCTTCAGCGGCGTGCCGGAGAAATGCACCAGCTCGCGCGCAAGCTTGTCCTCAAAGATCCGGAAGATCTCGTCAAAGGCAAACGGCTCCTGGCTGAAGGCCGCATCGGCAAACTCGTCCTTCACATCATACATGCGCGAGGCGATATTGATATTGAGCGGAAAATTTCTCAAAAAACTTTTCTCGACGATCACATCCAAAAACCGGCCCAGACACCCGGCAAAGCCTTTGAGGTCCCTGACTTTTTCCCAGTCCGTGAACGCCACCTGATGGATCGTCGCAAGCGCCGCCTTGAGCTCTGCCGCGCTTGCCGGCGCGCCTGCCCCGGCTGACGCCTCGGCGGAAGATTCGAAGATAGCGTTCTCCTGCATGATCTCATCCAGGGCCAGAAAAGAACTGCCGGAGATCGCGCTTTTCATGCGACCGGTCAGCACCTCCTCCACCTTGTGGACCAAAACGCGAAGCGCGGACCCGTCGCCAGCCAGCTGCACATTCTTCAGGAAAGGATGCCGCAGGACCGCCAAATAATCCTTGGTGTAATACCGCGCGCCTTTACGCGAAAGCTGGGCCCGCATAAGAAAATCCAGCAGAAAATACAGACTGCTGCGGCGCAGGCGGTAACCCATGGAAATATTCACGTCCGGAATATCCGCCGGAAGTTCGGAAAGAAGCGGGACAATATTCTCGGCGTTTGGAAGAACAACCACGGTCTTTGTCAAATCAGCCGTCTTTACCAGGATCTCTTTGACGATCGCAGCCTCGCTATGGACATCCATGGCCGCGTGGACATGGAGCTTGAATTCCGCCGGTGTTGGCGTGGCCCCTTCAAGCAGTTCACAGCCGAAGCGGCGCGCGATCCGTTCCAGGACCGGCCACTTGCGCTGATCGCCCTGGAAAATCAACGTCGCCTTGCCCTTGTCGTAAAGATAACGGACGACCTCTTCCTCCGTGCGGTGAAAATAGAACAGGTTGCAAAAAAGGATGTCGTCAAACTCCTCCCAGGAATGACGCCTGACCTCGCCGCAGGCGCGCAAATACTGCAGGCCGCGGAAGGTCTGGCCGCTGTCCTTAAGCTCGGCGTGAAAAGCCTCGCGCAACAGTCTGATGTTCTTGAGAAGATCGTTGATGCTCTCCGGCACGGCGTAGCCGATCGCCGCATTTTCCTGGATCGAGAGAAGGTCCTTGTTGTCCACGTTCTCCAGGTCCAGCTGTTCGATGAAATCTAAAATCTCACGCGCCCACGGCAGAAATTGCGCAAACCCCTCGCGGCCCTTCAAAAGCCCGGGCGTGACCTTCTGCGCCAGACGGTAAAGGACATAACTACGATCCAACTCGCGGCCCGGCAACAGCCGCTGGGTGCGATTGGCCACATGGTCCATGAACTCATCGATGGTGAAAAAACGCGGCGAAACAAACCCCTTGCCGATCCGGCGCGCCAGCTCCCGCTTCAAAAACAGCGACGGACGCTTGCCGCCAAAGACAACGGCCAGCTTATCGAGCGGACGGCCCTTGGCCACAAACTCCCGCTCCGTGTGAGCGGCGAGTTCATCAATAAAACTTTGTGTGAAGTCGACCGTAAAGATCCTTTTCATACCTCAACCACATCCCTCTCGCGGATGAATACCAGAAACCCCTTCACAGCCTTCCCGGGAAAGATCTCCCGCAGAAGCTCTTTGTACTCGCGGACCTGTTTGATCCCGCCCTCTTTGCCTGAAGCGCTGGCCTTGAAATCAATGACCAACGCCTCTTGCGATGCAACAACCAGCCGGTCGATCCGACGGGCGCGTCCGCTGCGGTCCACCAGCTCATATTCTGTAAAAACCTCGCCAGTCTCCGGCGCGAACAACGGCCTTACACTGTCCTCAGATAAAAGCTCGCGCAGAACCTTACGGGCCTCCTCTCTGAAATCATCCGCCGGCAAGCTCGCCAACGCTTCATCCAGGACCTGGTCCAATTGGCCCGACAGAACGACCTTGATCTGAGCCAGAAGCACGTGATACTGCTCGCCTTCCTCACGTTCCCGACGCAGAGCCAGCTCATTGACCGACATGAACTCGTCTTTGAGGAATGCGATCCAGTCGCGGCCGGCGGATGGGGAAAGCTTGCGACTCTCCGGCGGGCGCTTCCCGGGCTCGCTGTAGATCTGTTGCGCGCCCTTTTCCCAAAGACTTTCCGGAATGAGCTTGCGGATCAGATTCCGGGACGAGCCGGCCTTGGCCGGAATAAAACCATACATCTCCGCCGAGGCGCGAGTCAGGGCCACATAAACCGTATTGATCTCGGAGAGAAAATTCTTCTTGTATTCATCCTCGTACAATGCCTGGATATCCTCGGCATACTTGCCGTAATCTTTCTTGAGACGGAGGAATTGCTGTTCGCCGTCTTTTTCCCGCAGAACATACGCCTGCTTCTTGTTGCTGCCTCCGGAACCGACATCGACTTTCATGGTCAGAAACGGCAGGACCACGACCGGGAACTCCAGGCCCTTGGCCTTGTGGAACGTCAAAAGCCGCACCGCGTTCTCGCCGGTCATCCGGACGTAAAGTGGCTCGCCTTCCATGGAATCCAGGTCCTTGAGAAAAGAGGCGACGTCAAAGTATTCCTCCTCCCTCGCCTTCACCAACTCCAGAAGATGCATAAAAAATCCCTGTGCGCCGGGAAAACTCTCCAGGCAGCGCATCTTGCTGTAAAAGCTCACCACCAGCTCGTAGAGCGGATACAACCCGACGTTCTTGAAGAAATCCCGGATCAGATCATCCCAGACTTCAGGGAACTTGCGGCTGAAGGCAAGATACAGATAGGCCTCGCGCTCGCCGGAAGGCTTCTGCCGCTCGGTCAGAATGAACTCCCGCACCTGTTCCGGAGGAAGGCCCGACGCCCTGCAAAAGATCTCGCCCAGAATAAACGTGGCAAACGCCATGTTGTCGATCGGCGTGCTCAAAAATGTCAAAAACGCGATCACCTCCTGAACCAGCGGATGCTCCTTGATGTCCGCGGTCCGCTCCGAACTCATCGGGATCCGGGCCTCCAAAAGCCAACCCGCGATCTCCTCCAGCTCGCCGTGCGAACGGGCCAAGATCGCGATGTCGCGCCAGCTGAAACGGCCGGACAGGTCCTTCAACAGTGTCAGGATCCGCTCCTTGACCATCTCAAGGTTCGCTTCTTTCCCCACCGCCCCGACCGCCTCCATGCGGACATAACCGGCGTCATGCCCGGGCCGCGGGGCCTGCTCGGCTCCGGCGTAAATTGCCTCAAGTGCGGCCAGATCATCCGTACTCAAACCCACCGCATCCTTCTTGACCTTTCCCTCGCTGTCCTCATCCTTCTCGCGGGCAAAACGCGCCAGGTTCTCCATGGCAAAGACCGCGTTATTGAACTCCACGATCGCCCGCTGGCTCCGCCAGTTGGTCGTGAGCCGCTCGGTGCGAAGATGCTCAACCGGAAATTCGGTCTTAACTTCATCGAACAAGCCGGCCTCGCCGCCGCGAAAACTGTAAATGGCCTGCTTCTTGTCGCCGACGTAAAAAAGCGACCCGCGTGTTGAAAGCGCTTCGGAGGGAAGCTCGCGCAGGTTCTTCCACTGCAGGCGACTGGTGTCCTGGAACTCGTCGATCAAATAATGCCGGAAGCGGGAAGCCAGGCGGTAGTAGATCTCCTCCGGCGTGATCCCTTCCTCAAAAACCTGGCGGGCCTTACGGTTAAGTTCAGACAAGAAAAGCACATCCCCCCGCTGGCAGGCCTCCTCGTACTTCTCCCGCACACCTTCAAAGATGGCCAGGTAAGGATTGTAAAGGCAGAAGACCTCCAGATGCGCCAGGTTACTGATCCGCGCACGGATCGCATCCCACTTGCGATAGACCGTTCCCGCGAGCGCGGCTGACTTCTTGGCCGGAACCTCTTCCCTGGCCAGATAATCGGAAAGGCTGTCAAAATCAAATCCCGACGTGTGCTTGACCAGGAAACCCTGAACAGACTTGACAAACCCGGCGTGAAGATCCGCGAGCGGCGCATCCTCGAAGAAATCCTTAAGCCCGGCCAGGATCATCTTTTTTTCCCTGATCAGGGCCTCAGGCGCAATATCCCGGACCGTGAACGGCAGGCCGTAATTATCGTAGACCATGAACAGGCTCGTCAGGATCTCAAGGATACTTTCACGCGGCAGCCACTGCGAGCGGTTCTCCAGATAAAGATAATTGTCGATGAAATCTTCGAACATCCGACGGACACCCGCATCACGGCCCGCGGCGTCAATGAGCTCATCCAGCGCATACTCGATGTAGGCACGCGGACTGGTCTTGATCCGGAAATTCGCGCTCAACCCCACCTTGAACGCGCAGCTCACCAGAAGCGCATTGATGAACTTGTCAATGGTCTGGACCTGAAAATAATTGTAATTGCGAATCAGATCTTCCATAACCCGACGGGCCACCAGCGCAGCCGCCTCCGCGTCCAATCCGACCGGCGCCAGGTAAGACTCAGATTCCGCCGCAGAAAGATCACGGAACGCGATCCTTTTAAGCAGATCCAGAATCCGGCTTTTCATCTCAAAGGCGGTCTTGTTGGTGAAGGTCAGGGCCAGGATGGAACGGAAAGGTTTCTCGGACGTTTCGCGGGCCGACAAAAGAAGGAGCTGGATATACCGTCGGGCCAGCGCATAGGTTTTGCCCGAACCGGCCGAGGCCTCGACAACGCGCAGTTCCGGAAATTCAAAAGGCAGGAATGATGTCTTGGTGGCAGACATGAGGGAAAGCGGGACACGCTATCTTGTTACTTGCTTATGTAGATCTTATCTTCCAGGACTTCACGGATGAGAGCAACACAGGCCTCGATCGTGCTCTGACCTTCCTTCATCCCCCAGTCCATGCTGGCGCGGGCAAAGGAATCCAGCTTGCTGTTCAGCTTGTCGCGCTCCACCTGGGTGATCGCCAGCGACATGCAGGCATCGTTCTCGCACAAGGCCGCGCTCAAAAGCACTGGCCGGATCAATGCACTCGCCTCGATCAGCCCCTTGGCCGCTGCTTTTTTCTCACTTGCCTGAAATACTTGCTGGCGCACAAAACGCTCTTCGTCGAAGTCTTTGGGCTTTCCAGCAAGTTTATAACTGTGAAATTCCTGCCAAAGCTCTTTCTCCTTGACGCTGATCGCCAAGACCTTGTCATACGCCTCGATCGCACGACTAGCAACCTTACCAATGAGGGCATTGCGGGACTTGGCATACCTGGTCAAATAATTCCTGGCGATCCGAAGCTCCGTGTTATCAAGAGTCCGGTCATCCATGAAAGACTTGATCATCTTCTCATCCGTGCTCGTGCCGACCTTGAGCTGGGCCTCACCTTTCAGGCGCAAGGCTACACGATTAAAATAGCTCAGGCTCGTGATAAAACTCGACGTGAAAACATACTTGTCTACGTCAGGATTATACTGCTGGAAAGATGCCTGTTGGGCAAGAACAGGAAGGACACCCAGAAGAACGGCGATCGTAAAAGATATGAAATTTTTGCGCATACATCCGCCTTACAGCCAGGAAGGTCTCACGCAGAGGTTATCCCCGGCACACGATGATCTTGTTCACCTTGGAAACAAGCTCCTTGGGCGTGCAAGATTTGTGCAAGTACTCGACATCCATGTATATGCCCAAGTGAATAGCTTTGTCTTGATCATGCGAGGTTAAAATGACGATCGGAATGTCTTTGAGATCATCGTCAAGAGCAAGCGTCTGGCAAAGGTCATAACCACTCATAACCGGCATTCCCAAATCAAGAATCAGTAAATCCGGCTTATTAGCCTTCATTGCTACCAAGGCCTTCATGCCGTCAGAAGCCACTGCAACTTCGTAGCCTTCCAAATTCAGCACATTACTGACCGTCTTTACGATAGACAATTCATCGTCTACAACAAGTATTCTTTTCTTCTGACCCATAAACTTACTCCCCAATCAGTAAAAACCAATTTAAACCTACCCCCGGGACACGATGATCTTGTTCACCTTGGAAACAAGCTCCTTGGGCGTGCAAGATTTGTGCAGATACTCGATATCCATAAGAGCCCCCAAACGCGGGTCCAACTCCTGGTCACGGGACGACAGAACAATAATAGGGATCTCTTTCAGGTCAGGATCGAATTTAACCTTCTCGCAGACGTCATAGCCGTTCATCTCCGGCATCATGATGTCAAGGACCATCAGGTCGGGTTTATCCGCCTTAAGTGCAGCCATGGCCTGCACGCCATCCACCGCGATCTTCACATCATATCCTGCTTTACGAAGAGTCTCGCTGGCGATCTTCTGGATAACAGGATCATCATCAACAACAAGTATCTTTTTTGGCTGTTCCATGGCTTTTCCCCACGTTTAATCATTAAAAAATTTATATATCCTTATCTTTTATAAGACGTCCTGAGGCTAATGTCAACCCCCCAGACAGAAATCTCCGCTCCAGCCTTATCTAAGAATCCACGCTCAGGCGCCATTCCTGCCTGAAAGCGCCGCGCCCCAGCGGAGGGATCCGCAAAAGCGGTGAGTGGATCTCGATCTCGCCGTAACCATACCGCTCGGCATTAAAAACCTCAACGATCGAATTATGTGCATACCGCCGATCCGGATCAGCAGAAAAGGAATATGCGATCGCAACCTTTCCCCTGGCGGTTTCCCGGACAAGAACAGCTTTGCCTTCCCTCACCATGGCGCCAAACTTGTAGCAAACATTGCCTGAGCACGCTATCTTGACCCAACCGTCCTCCGAAACCAGCTCAACCTCGTGTCTGGGCAGCGTAGGATCCTCATGATAATACGATCGGACATTCTTCAGATCAGCCGGGACATAAACATCAAACGGCTTCAGGACCTGCGTTACGTTCCAGATCCCCCGCACGATCTCGCGCGAAGTCGTATTGAAGAAATCCTGCTCCAGACTAATAACTCCGTCGGAAGCCAGCGAAACCCTACGCGTCAGCTGCAGACCGGTCTCCCGGCAGACCGGACTTGTCATCACAACGCCCGTGCCGTGGGCCTCAAAAGCATATTGCCCGGCATCCAGCTCCAGCGGCGGAATACTCTCCCACCAGTCTTTTTCCGGCGCGATCCAGGTCTTGTCCCCACCCCAGATCCGGAAACCGAAATCTTTCTTAAAAGAACGCAGATCCTTGACCGCACTGAAATCATACGTCCGGCCAGCCTCAGGACCGTGAACGTACAAAAGCTCCTCGCCGCGAAAAGTCAACGAGAGGATCCGTCCGCCGATAGCAGGAACAACGCCAAGTGAAACGTCACCGGCCGACAGACGATAACAACGCCAGCCGCAGATATTTTCTTCAAAGATTTCCATAGAGATCATTTGTAAATGTTTGCTCCCGCAAGAACTCCGTCAAGATTCTCTCCGTGTCATTGCGAGCCCGTCTTTTGGGCGAAGCAATCTTTTAGGGAGATTGCTTCGTCGCTTCGCTCCTCGCAATGACACCGCTAAACATCTACGATCGTTTTTGGTCTGCCAGCCGGACCTTGATCTTCTGCCGGGCCGAGTCACTTAACTTTTCAGAGTCAGAAGGAGGCGTGTTTTCGAGGACCTCTTGGTGGCGGATGAAGATCTGACGGAGAGCGGAGATCTGACGCCTGTAGCGTGCGCAGGTCTTGCACATGAACAGATGAATGCGCATGGAAAGCAATTCCCGCAGCGAAAGCCTGCGCTCACAGAAAAGCGAAACCAGCCGCGCTGCCTGCTTGCAGGAGGTGACCAGCGGTACCGATGTTTCCTCTTCCCAATTCGACGGCGTCTTCATTTCTTTTCGAACCAGTTCTGTTCCAAACATGCCCTTAACTGCAATCTCGCCCTGTGCAAGATCACCCACAGGTTAGTGGGCGATATCCCCAGCTCCTTACAGATGTCTTTGGTGGCCATGTCGTCCAGCTCGCGCATGCTGAAGGCGCTGGCCGTGCGTTCAGGCAAATGCCCGAGACAGCTCCGGAAGGTCTGCCAGAATTCCTTGGAATGCAGGACCGACTCAGGCTCAGGCATCCATTCCTTGGGATACCCCTTGGGATTTTCCATGGCATCATAGAACTGATCAATGGTCTGCTCTTCATCCGTCTGGATCTCGGAAACCGACTTCTCGCGGAAGCTCTTGCGGAACTGATCGATCATCTTGTGCTTGAGGATGCCGGTCAGCCAAGTGCGTTCGGAAGACCGGCCGCTGAAGGAATGGCGCGCGGTCAGGGCGGCCAGGAAAGTCTCCTGAACCATGTTCTCGGCAAGCTCCTTGTTGCGCAGACGCATGAGCGCGTAACGGAAAAGATAATCGCCGTGGCTGTCGACCCAGGTTGACGGATCGGAGATTTTGGAAGGATAGCTGGATTTATTCTTTTCGGAAATCATAACGATCAAATAAAAGTCAGCTGTCAGCAGTCAACTGTCAGCAGTTAAACACCATTAACCGATTAAAACCTCGACAAATCAACAGCGCTTATTGCCTTCCGCCCCTCACTGCTGACGGCTGACCTTCTTCTTTTTTACTTCGCGTGCGCCTCAATGTTCACGGTCACATCCACCACATCCCCGACCATGACGCCACCATTATCCAGGGCCTTGTTCCAATTGACGTGATAATCCTGACGGTTGAGCGAGAACTGCGCGGCAATGCCGATCGCTGTGCCAGGACCAAACGGGCTCGGCACCGGACCCAAAACCGTGACCGGGATCTCGACCTCTTTGGTCACATCCTTCATGGTCAGGTCTCCGGTGACCACATACTTCTTATCTCCGCTGGCAGCCACTTTCTTGCTTTTGAAAGTGATCAACGGATATTTCTCGACATCAAAAAAATCACCGGTCCGCAGATGCTTGTCGCGCATTTCATTGCGGGTATCGATGCTGGCGGCCTTGACCGTGAAATCGAACTTGCTGCTGGCCAGATCATCTGCGCTGAACACTATCTGACCATCATAATCCCCGAACCCGCCCGTCACATGAGAGATCATCATGTGCGTCACGGAAAAACCGAATGAGGAATGGGCCTTGTCAATATCATAGATCGGCGCCGAGAACCCGGATACCGGCCAAAGAACAGCCAACCCTGCCACGACGGCAAAAGCGATCACATTGCGTAAATTTTTCATATACCCCACCTTTCTTACCTGTTTCATTAACGAACATTCTTATGCTAACAGATAGAAGACTGTTGTCAAGCAAGCTGCGTCAGTCAGCCGCAAGAATCCCTAGTTTTTTTGTAGATTCATCCGGATCATTGCAGTATCATTCATATATTGGCTCAACCATAATGCCGTGGAACACTTATGACATCACTCAAAGAGCGCTTTGATGCCCTTGTCAATAACCAGGCTGATCCCAGGAAAAGCACCTGGAAACAAACTCCCCAGTTTCAGGCTAATACCGCAAACCTGACCAGCCAGGTCGTGGACATGATCCTGTCGGAAGCCATCGTCACGCGGGCCAGCGACATTCACCTCGAGCCTTTTCAGGAACACCTGCGCGTCCGTTTTCGTATCGACGGAAAACTCTACGAAGCGCTCGCGATCAAACATTCGCTGAACATCCTCATTACTCCAAGAGTCAGGATCCTGGCCAACCTGCCGACCGATGCGGCCAACAGCCGCAAGGCCGCCGACGGACGTTTCTCGGTCAAGATCGGCCAGCAGGAATTTGATTTCCGCGTCTCCACCTTCCCGACCATCCTGGGCGACAAAATCGTGCTGCGCATTCTCAACAAAGGCGGCGGCATGGTTGACTTAAAAAGACTTGGGCTCAACGCCAAAGACGCCACCCGCCTAGAACAGGTCATTCAGCGGCGCAGCGGTCTTTTCATCGTGAGCGGACCGACGGGAAGCGGCAAAACCACAACCCTCTACTCCCTGCTCCACCGGCTGCACACACCTGAAGTCAATATCGTGACGATGGAAGATCCGGTGGAGTACCAGATCGACGGGATCAATCAATGCGACATCAAAAAGAAGGGCGACGAGGATTTTGCCTCGGGTCTCAAGGCGATCCTGCGCCAGGACCCGAACATTGTGCTCATCGGTGAGATCCGCGACAAAGAAACTGCCGAGATCGCTATCCGCGCCTCGATCACCGGACATTTGGTCCTCACCAGCTTGCATGCCAACAGCGCGATCGGCACGGTCGTGCGTCTGGTCAACATGGGACTGGAAAGCTACATGGTCTCCTACGCTGTCATCGGCGCGGTCGCCCAACGCCTGGCCCCCAAGATCTGCGAACAATGCCGTACCGCCTACACGGCCAGCGCCCAAACAATTGAGCGCCTCGCCACACAATGCGGGATATCGCCGAAGCTGTTCTTTGAAAATAAGACATCCTCTGAAGAACTCGGCATAAAATATTCCAGTGACGATGAAGATGAATCACCGAGCACGGTCACGCTCTACAAAGGCACAGGCTGCGTGGTCTGCGGCGGGACAGG
>JADFXE010000013.1:18969-22658 GCA_015233705.1 Candidatus Omnitrophota bacterium | reverse complement strand
CTGTCTTGGTTGTCACGGAAAGAACGATCCGCTTTCCGGGATAATATCCTTTCAACTCCTTGATCAATCCTTCAACCGCTGCCACCTCACCGACGCTCACGGCATGGACCCAGATATTGCTGCCGCCAGTCAGCGCCTTAACAATTTCCGGCGAAAGAAACCCCAGCCGTTCCCTGAAACCCTGATGCCACTTGCCGGAAAGGATCAGGACCGGCAAGTAAAGGATGCCCAAAACCAGAAAGACGATGTCAAAAATGATCGCCATGCTTAACCCCGAGGATGCGCTTTATCGTAAATGCTTTTCAACTTCTCCGTCGATAAATGAGTGTAGATTTGGGTCGTCGACAAATTGACATGCCCCAGAAGCTCCTGGACCGAACGCAGGTCTGCCCCGCGGTTGAGCAAATGCGTTGCGAACGAATGGCGCATCATGTGCGGATGAACACTCTGCTGAAACGCCAGCGTCTGGATATGCTTATTGATGATATTCCGCACACTCCTGGCGGTCAGCCTGCCGCCGCGGTTGTTCAAAAAAAGCGCTTCGGACTTGAACGGCCGCGCCGCGACATAACTGCTGACCGCCTCAACCGCCTTTTCGCCGATCAGAACGATCCTTTCCTTGCGTCCTTTTCCAAAGACCTTGACCACATTGCTGATCAGGTCCGCATCCCGCAGGCTTATGCCGACCAGCTCGCTGACCCGGATCCCGGTGGAATACAGCGTTTCAAAGATCGCCCGGTCCCGCAAATTAGAAACCTTGTCGCCTTGCGGCGCCTCAATAAGTTTGACCGTATCCTCCTCGGTTAGAAAATGCGGAAGGATTTTATCCAGCTTAGGCGTCAGGACCAGGCTCGCCGGATTCTTCTGGACAATGCCTTCCCGCTGGAGATATCTAAAGAACGTCCTTAAAGTTGATAATTTCCTGGCCACGCTGCGCGGCTTCAGCTGTTTGGCCCGCATCTCGGCCAGAAAACGCCTTAAGAGCGGATAATCGACCTCTCCTATACGTTCATGCCCCAAAAAGGCAAAAAAAGACTCCAGATCAAGGCGATAATTCAGGATCGTATGCTCAGAGTAATTCTTTTCCACCTCAAGATGCTTGAGGAAGAGTTCTATATTATTATTCATAATACGTCAGTATTATAACTAATACTAAAATCTATGGAATGGAAAAGATGGGAATGTTGCCCGAAAAGTTGGGCGCGATCAGAGGGAATCGTTCTTTTTGACAGCGTCCAGAATAGCCTCGGCTGAGGCGACCGGAAGTTTATTGGAGATATGCTTGCAGGTGGGATAACGGTTACAGCCGAAAAACACGCCGCCCCGGCGGTTACGGCGCTCGACCAGCTCGCCGTCGCAACCGGCTTCAGGACATTTGACGCCGGTCGGATACGGCTCGGCATGCCGGCACTGCGGGAACATCGCGCAGCTCAAGAAACGGCCGTTGCGTCCCCACTTGACCGACAGGGTCGGATTGCCGCATTTGGGACAAGGCTTGTCGATAGTGATATTCGTCTTTTCGATCGAGCCCATGGCGCGGTCCAGCTCTTCGCGGAACGGGCCGTAGAAATCTTTCAGAAGCTTCACATAATCCAGCGTGCCTTCTTCAACAAGGTCCAGGCGCTCTTCCATCTGAGCCGTGAACCCGACATCGAGGACCTTGGGGAAACTGGCCACCAGAAGATCGCAGATGATAAATCCTAATTGCGTCGGAGTGAAATAACCGCGCTCGCGGGTCACATAATTCCTGAGGACCAGTGTTTGGATGATCGATGCGTAGGTGCTCGGACGTCCGATGCCGTCCTCTTCCAGGGCTTTAACCAAGCTCGCTTCCGAATAGCGCGCCGGCGGCTTGGTGAAATGCTGGGTCGGACGAACCTCGGTCATTTGCAAAAGATCCTCTTCCTGGTAGGGCGCCAGGTCCTGCTTGCCGTCCTCATCTTCGCTGGTGCGGTAAAGCGAAAGGCAGCCAGGGAATACCAGCGTCGAACCAGAAGCGCCGAACTGATAAATACCGGCCGTGATTTCGACCTTCTTGTTCTCAAAGACCGCGGGGGTCATCTGACAGCTGAGAAATCTTTTCCAGATCAGGTCGTACAGCTTGAACTGATCCTCATTGAGGAACTGCCGCATGGCCTCCGGCGTCCGGAAGGCATCCGACGGGCGGATGGCCTCGTGAGCCTCCTGGGCCATTTTCTTGGACTTGAATTTATTGGGCTCGGCGGGCAGATACGACTTGCCGTGATTTTTGCCGATATACTCGCGGACCCGCTCAAGCGCCTCATTGGCGATATTGACGGAATCAGTTCTCATATAGGTGATCAAACCCACGGCCTCATCATGGCCGATCTCGATACCTTCGTAAAGTTCCTGGGCGATCATCATGGTGCGCTGGGCATTGAATCCGAGCTTGGAGAATGCCTCCTGCTGCAAAGTGCTGGTGATGAACGGCGGCAGGGCGTTGCGCCGCAATTCACGGGTCGCGACCGATGAAATACGGAAAAGTTTTGTTTTCAGTTCATCAGCGATCTTCTGCGCCTCCTGGGCGGCCTTGAGATCGATCTTTTGTCCGTTGATCTTTTCCAGTTGAGCCTCGAGCAGTGCCGCCGCCTCCTCTTTTTTCAAGAGAACCGCAATCTGCCAGTATTCGACGGGAATGAACTTCTGGATATCGCGCTCGCGCTCAACGATCAGCCGCAGGGCCACAGACTGGACACGCCCGGCGCTCAGACGGCTGCCGACTTTCTTCCAAAGAATGGGGCTGATGAGATAACCAACGATGCGATCCAGGATACGGCGGGCGTTCTGGGCATTGATCTTGTTGGGATCAAAGGCGTGCTTGTGCTCCAAGGCCCTCTTGACCGCTTCCTTGGTGATCTCGTGAAAGACAACGCGAAAGATCTTCTGCCCTTCGCCAGTCAGATGCGGCACCAGGTTCCAGCCAATGGCTTCTCCCTCACGGTCAGGGTCAGTCGCGAAATAGATCTCGGTCTTGCCGGCGGCTTCCTTCTTTAGCTTGGTCAGGATCTTCTGTTTATTGCGGACAACGATGAAGCGGGGTTCGAAATCCTTATCAACATCCACTCCCAGCGTTGACTTGGGAAGATCGATCAAATGCCCCATCGAAGAGGTGACCTTGTACTTGCTGCCAAGGATCTTGTTGATGGTCTTGACCTTTGCCGGGGACTCAACTATGACAAGTGCTTTCGACATAGGCTACAAAAATACCACACTGATCAGTTATTGCCAATCATAATTTCCAAAAATTTCCCAAGATTCATTTCCTGCGTTTTGTGCCGCCTAAAAATTCGTAAATCTTTCCCGGCAATTCGCGGACCAGTTTCTTGATCTGAAGCAGCATCAACGGCCCCATCAGGACCGACGGGGAATGTCCGGTCCTCGCCTCCAGGTCCTCCAGCGAGATTGTTCCTTCCTTGATAATGTCGAGAACTGCTTTTTCATTCCCGTTCAAAGACTCGTGGATGTCTGCAGGCGGACTTGCCGGCGAGTCGCCCTTAATGACCCGGATCGGCAACTCTTCCAGAACATCTTCAATGGACAAAACCAGCTTCGCGCCCTGGCGAATGAGCGTATGCGGCCCACGGGAGAGCTCGCTGTCCATTCGACCCGGAACCGCGAATACCTCCCGTCCCTGGTCCATGGCAAATTCAGCTGTGATCAAGGCCCCG
>JADFXE010000013.1:15784-18959 GCA_015233705.1 Candidatus Omnitrophota bacterium | reverse complement strand
CTCAACCACGATCACACCCAGGGCCAGGCCGCTGACAATACGATTTCGTCTGGGAAAGTTGAAACTGAGTGGTAGGGTTCCGAAAGGAAATTCGGAAATAATACAGCCTTTGGCCGGAATGCTGGCGTAGAGATCCCGGTTCTGCGGCGGGTAAATGACATCAAGCCCGCAGCCGAGCACCGCTATCGTACCTCCGCCGGCCTTGATGCAGCCCCGGTGCGCCGCAGCATCGATTCCGCGCGCCAGGCCGGAGACGATCGGGACGCCAAGCTCCGCAAGTTCTCGCGCCAAGCGCTCGGCAGTCTCTATGCCGTAAAGCGTGGCGCTGCGCGCACCGACGATTGCCACAGCGCAGTCCAAGCGCTCCGGGAATGTCCCCAGAACGTACAAGACCAGCGGAGCGTCAGCAATCTTTTTAAGACTAGCCGGATAATCAGCGTCAGCAAAAGTCAACAGTCTTGCGCCGCAAGCCGCCATCTGATCCTGTTCTTTCCTGAAAAATTCATCTGCCGGAAAATAAAGAAGACTTAAAATTACCTGTTCTGACAGGCCGGTGTCCCGGATCAGATCTTCGGCGGGGATCTCAAAGATCTTTTGCGCTGAACCAAAATGTTCGATCAGCTGCAAAGCCCGCCGGTTACCGACGCCGGAGACAGCATTGAGGACGACAAGCGCGTCACGTTCTGTTTTGGGAGAGAATGTTGAGGATGTCATCGACCACCTTACCTATGTTGTCTTCATTCGAGTCAACGATGAAGTCAGCCTTACGGTAATGGGGGTCGCGTTGGGCCAAAAGTTGTTTGATCTTATCTAGGGGATCATCGACATTCAGCAGCGGGCGGTCCGTTTTGCCTTTGGTGCGGCGCAGGACCGATTCTGGTGTCGTAGAGAGGTAAAAACTGATGCCGTTCTTCTTAAGGGCGGTGAAATTCTCCTCGCTCGCCGCCACGCCGCCGCCGCAATCGATCACCAGGCCTTTTTGACCGGCGATATCGGCGACGACCTCGCGCTCGATCTGACGGAAATACGGCTCACCTGACTTGGCAAAGATATCGGCGATGGCACGGCCTTCGCGCTTGACGATCAGCTCATCCGTCGAGACGCGCTCACGGCCCAGCCGCGAGGCCAACTCGCGCGAGGTCAGCGTTTTGCCTGAGGCCATAAAACCGATGAGAACGATATTCCTGCTCTTGAAGTGTTCCGGTAGACGGATCATACAGCCTTTTTGATTTCCTGTTTCAAGCTCTGCAGAAAGACCTGAGCCCGGGTCTTGGGCACTTGCGGCTCTGCCGCCAGGCGTCCGCCTTTCTGCGAACCGTGGACCGCCACAGCACTGACCGAGGCTCCCTTACCCTGTTTCTTGTGCCAAAGGATCTGTTTCTCTTTCCTGCTCATTTTGAACAGTTCTGGATAAAATTCCTTGTACTGCGATCAAAAGTCATTTCCCCGTCACGAGGAAAAAAACATCCCGGGATCGCGCCCTTGTTCCGATGGTAAATGACGCATTCACAGCACAGGCCCTTGCGTGCACAGCCGGCGTAGGTGCACGTACAATCCTTCAGATTCCTTTCCTTCAAACATTCCATGACCTTCCTCCGATCTGCGTTTCGAAATTAACTGAGTGTACCTTGAGCTTCCGTCAACGTCAAGCGTCCTGCGCGAGCAGAACCCCGATTCTGCCCACGGCGGAACGGGGTTAATTCGCCCAACAAACTTATATCGGCCAAATAAAAATGGCCTCCGTAAGTTTGGGGCTCATTAATACACAACCCCGCGCCCACCCGACTTGGGGGACGCGGGGTTGGAAACAACTCAAAGATAGCACAAAAACTTACGCCCTGCCAGCAGAGCCCAGGACATTCTCGTTCTTCTGCTTGTAGACCTTGACCAAGGCATCGCGCGCCGGGCCCAGATACTTGCGCGGATCAAACTCACCGGGATTCTCCGCGAACGTCTTACGGATAAGCGCGGTCATAGCCAGACGACCGTCAGAATCAATGTTGATCTTGCAGACAGCGGACTTCGCGGCCTTGCGCAACTGCTCCTCAGGAATGCCGACAGCGGCTTCAAGCTTTCCGCCGAACTTGTTGATCATCTCCACATATTCGGTGGCCACAGAGCTGGCGCCGTGGAGAACGATCGGGAAACACGGGATGCGCTTCTCGATCTCCTCAAGAATGTCAAAACGCAGCGGCGGCGGAACAAGCACCCCGGTCTTGGGATCTTTTGTGCACTGGGCCGGCTTGAACTTGTACGCACCGTGGGATGTACCGATCGAAATGGCCAGCGAATCAACGCCTGTCCTTTTCACAAAGTCCACCACCTGATCCGGCTGGGTGTAAACAGAATGAGCGGCCACCACATCGTCCTCGATCCCTGAAAGGACGCCGAGCTCAGCCTCAACTGTCACATCATGCTGATGAGCATACTCAACAACCTGCTTGGCAAGCTCCACGTTCTTCTCATAAGGATGATGCGAACCGTCGATCATGACCGATGAAAAACCGGAATCGATACAGCTCTTGGCCAGCTCAAAGGTATCACCGTGATCCAGATGGAGCGCGATCGGAATTTCCTTGAGATTTTTGGCCTTGGCCAGCTCCTTCATCATCTCAACCGCGCCTTTGGCCATCCAGCGCAGAAGGGTCGCATTAGCGTACTTGCGAGCTCCGGAGGACACCTGCAGGATGACCGGCGACTGCGTCTCAACGCACGCCGTGATGATCGCCTGGATCTGCTCCATATTATTGAAATTGTAGGCCGGAATGGCGTACCCGCCCTTGACCGCCCCGCGGAACATCTCACGCGTATTAACGAGACCTAATTCTTTGTAAGAAACCATACCGATCTCCTCTTTTAGTGATTGACGGCTCAATCCCTGGAAGCCGCTTCAAGGCATTTAATATACTACGAAAACCTTTACGGACAAGGGAAAATTAATTCATTCCATACCCGGAAGCGACCCAGGCAATGATCTTGCCGCCCCACAGAAGGCTCACAAGCGCGGCCATGGCCAGGTAAGGGCCAAAGGCGATGGCGCTGCTTTTGGTGCGGATCTTCTCGACGATGCCGACCGGCGCGGCAATGAACGGAGCCAGGACAATGGTCAATAGCGCCAGCTGCCAGCCCAGAAATGCGCCGACAACTGCCATCAGTTTCACATCCCCGCCGCCCA
>JADFXE010000013.1:15210-15657 GCA_015233705.1 Candidatus Omnitrophota bacterium | reverse complement strand
TGATGTAGGCCTGACGGATCAGCTCTTTAAAAAGCTCCTCAGGCTGATCCGTGATCAGTTTCAGGTCGATCAGCGTCACCACTCTCTTTTGGATCAGAAGCGCGCCGATCATACCCATCAAAAAGAGCGCGCCGCCGCCCACCACCATCCCGGCCATGGACAGCGCCAGCGAAGCGAGCCGGGCACCAAAAGGACTGGCCGGATTGACATAAAGATAAACCAATGCCTGCACAAGCAGGATCGTAAAAATCCCGATCGCCAGATGAAGGTCTTCCTTAGGCAAGCCCACGCGCCTCCGGAAAGCATCGACCAGCATCAGCATAAAAGAAAGCGCGACAAGGACAAAACCGACCGCCCACCCGCCGGGCAAAGATCCAACGCCAATCCTCAGATGAAGGCCCGGCAACGCTAGGCTCATCAGGAAAGCCAGCGGGATGCCGTAAAGGC
>JADFXE010000013.1:0-15200 GCA_015233705.1 Candidatus Omnitrophota bacterium | reverse complement strand
AATGATCCGGTGCTCAAAATCCACAAAGGTGGCCACAACAAGGCCGCTGACCAGGACAAAATACGGCAACAAAAGCCAGGTCAGGCCAAAATAAAGGTAAAGCCCCCCAAAAAGTCCGGCGGTGAGAAGTTCAATAAGAAAATAACGGATGGAGAATTTGGCGCCGCAGTCGCGGCATTTGCCTTGCAGAAGAATGTAACTGATCAGAGGGATATTATCAAACCAGCGGACGGGTTTGCCACATTTGAGGCAATGGGATCCGGGCGCGACAATGGATTCTTCCCTCGGCAAGCGCACGATGCAGACATTGAGAAAACTTCCAGTCACGGCGCCAAGAATAAGAAAAACGCCCTGAATGAATGCTCCACTATCCATAGGATTTTCCTTTATTTCTTGTAACAGGCTTTCTCAAGCTCAAGCCACATCTTGCCCTTAACATTCTCGGGAAGCTGGATTTCAGCCCAATGCTGGAACGCCAGAACGCCCTGATAAAAAAGCATCTTGAGGCCGTTCACGGCCTGGCCGCCTTTGGCTTTGGTCATCTTGAGAAGCTTGGTCTCCGGCGGGTTGTAGACCAGATCATACGTCACCAGATGCGGATGAAGAAGCTCTTCGCTGATCAGGCACGGATCTTCGGGCTTCATGCCAATGGGTGTGGCATTGACCAGAAGATCGGCCAGCTCAATGTTCAGATCATCGATGCTGCTGACGACCTTGATGCGGCTGACATCCATCCTGGCACCAAGATCAGCAACCAGCGCGGTGGCTTTTTCGTGATCAATGTCGTAAAGACGGACCAATTCAGGCCGCTCCTGAAGAAGACAAAACACCGTCATGATCGCCCGTGAGGCGCCGCCCGCCCCCAGAATGGCTATACGTTTGCCGGCCGGCTGAAAACCGGTCTCCAGAAGGTGCGCCAGGAATCCCGGGCCGTCGGTGTTGAGCCCCAGCAACCGGCGGTCTTTGTCGATCACGATCGTATTGACCGCGCCGACCTTTTCGGCAAAAGCGTCAACTCCGTCGATGAAAGGCAGAATGTTCTCTTTGTGCGGAACCGTGACGTTCAGGCCAAAGATCGGGCTGCCCTCCTGCTTCAGATCCTTGCAGAACGGCCCCAGTTCCTCTTTGGTCATTGGAAAAAGAACATACTCGGCGTCAACGCCCAGCTCCTGAAAAGCAGTGTTGTGCATGACCGGCGACAAGCTGTGGCCCAGCGGATAACCGATCAGGCCGTAGGTAGATTTGAGCGGAAATGGCATATTGTTCCTGAGGTCAACTGTCAGCTGCCAGCAGTATCTTTTTGCTGACAGCTGACTTTATTTACGGTTGCAACCCGAGATGAACATCACTGACCTTTAACTTTGACTTGACCAGAAAACAGGCCTTGTTGAGCGCATTGAGATATGCCTTGACCGAAGCCTCAATCACGTCCGTCGAGGCGCCGATGCCGGTCGTCTTGTTGCCGTCAAAATTCACGCTAACACGCACCTCACCCAGCGCATCCTTGCCCTGAGTGACCGACTGGATGCCGTAATTAAGGAGCTTGCCTTTCAGGCCAACGATCTCATCGATCGCGGCGTAACAGGCATCGATCGGCCCGTCGCCGGTAGCGCTCTTGGCCTGCACCTTGCCGGTTGACTTCAGGCGCACCTCGACTTTGGGCTTGATCCCTGTGCCGCTGGTAACGACAAAGCCGTCCAGCGTCCAGATCTCCCGGACTTCCTGGGACTCGTCCTCAACGATCGCAATCAGATCCTCGTCGAACACCTCTTTTTTCTTGTCCGACAGGTCCTTGAACCGGTCAAAGGCCTTGGCCAGCTGCTCGTCATTCAGGTCAATGCCCAACTGCTTCAGGCGGGCCTTCAAACCCTGGCGACCCGAATGTTTTCCCAAGATCAGGCCCAAGCCGGTGAAGCCCACATCCTCGGGACGCATGATCTCGTAGGTGGTCGGCTCTTTCAGGACGCCATCCTGATGGATCCCAGACTCGTGACGGAATGCATTGCCGCCCACGATCGCCTTGTTCGGCGGAACAACAAATCCCGTGTACTTGCTGACCAAACGCGACGTTCGGCAGATCTCCGGCGTCCTGATCTTGGACGCTGAGCAGCCGAAATAGTCCTGGCGGGTCCGCAAGGCCATGACAACCTCTTCCATGGAACAGTTGCCGGCCCGTTCGCCGATGCCGTTGACCGTACACTCGACCTGACGGGCGCCGTTCTTGACCGCGGCCAAAGAATTCGCCACCGCCAATCCCAGGTCATCATGACAATGAACGGAGATCACTGCCTTATTGATGTTGGGAACATTGTTGCGGATATCCGCGATCAACTGACCGTACTGCTCCGGCATGGCGTATCCCACTGTATCCGGGATATTCACTGTCCGAGCACCGGCCTTGATGACTGCCTCCAAAACACGATACAGGAACTTCTTCTCGGAACGGGACGCATCTTCCGGCGAGAATTCGACGTCATCGACAAACTCACGCGCCCGCTTGACCGCATCGACCGCGATCTGAACGATCTCTTCGGGAGTCTTGCGCAACTTGTGTTCCATGTGGATCTTGGACGTTGCCAGAAAGACATGGATCCGCGGACGCTTGGCCGGTTTCAAGGCCTCGGCGGCCGCATCAATGTCTTTCCTGACCGAACGCGCCAAACCAGCCACGGAACAATTCTTGATCTTTTTGGCGACCATGCTGACGGACTCAAAGTCACCTTTGGAAATAACCGGAAACCCGGCCTCGATGATATCAACCCCCAAACGCTCCAGGGCAAAAGCGACTTCTAGCTTTTCCCGCTGGTTCATGCTGGCGCCCGGCGCCTGTTCCCCGTCGCGCAAGGTCGTATCAAATATCAATACTCTGTCTTCTTTTGCCATAAAAGGCTCTCTTTCATAATGAAAAAGACGCATGCTTGTGGCATGCGTCTTTGTGTTGATCTCTGTTAGCACGCCTTATTTTTTCATCCAGGGCATCATGGCTCGTAGGTCTTTGCCGACTTTTTCAATCGGATGCTTTTCGCTCTCCTGGCGCATCTTCAGGAAATCCGGACGGCCCTTTTTGTTCTCGCGTATCCACTCGCGCGCGAACTTGCCGGACTGGATCTCCTTAAGGATCTTCTGCATCTCCTTGCGGGTCCGGTCAGTGATGATCCGCGGACCGCGGCTGTAATCGCCGTACTCGGCTGTATCAGAGACGCGCTTACGCATCCCGGCAACGCCCTCTTCATAAATGATATCCACGATAAGCTTGAGCTCATGCAGACACTCGAAGTAGGCCATTTCCGGAGCATACCCGGCATCAACCAGGGTCTCGTAACCAGCCTTCAAAAGCTCACTTGTTCCGCCGCACAGCACGACCTGCTCGCCGAAGAGATCAGTCTCGGTCTCCTCTTTAAAGGTCGTCTGGAAAGTGCCAGCGCGCGTTCCGCCAATACCCTTGGCATAGGCCAAAGCCTCTTTCAAGGCTTGGCCAGAAGGATTCTGATGGATGGCGACCAAACTGGGAACGCCCTTGCCCTCAACATACTGACGACGGACCAAAGCGCCCGGACCTTTGGGTGCGATCATCCACACATCAACGTCAGCCGGCGGCTTGATCTGGCCGAAATGAATGTTAAAGCCATGCGAAAAGACCAGGGCCTTGCCCTTCTTCAAATGACGACGGATAGACTTCTTATAGATCTCAGCCTGCAGATGATCCTGGGTAAGGATCTGGATGATATCACCCTTCTGGGCGGCCTTGCCAGCATCCATGGGCTTGAAACCATCTTCAATTGCAATCTTGTAGTTCGGGCTTGCCTCGATCTCGGAGACAATGACATTCAGTCCGCTATCGCGCAGATTGAGTGCCTGGCCCCGTCCCTGGATCCCATAGCCGATGATGGCAATGGTCTTGTCTTTTAAAACGTTCAAATCTGCGTCTTTGTCGTAATAAATCTTCGCCATATGTTCCTTCCTTTTTATTGACCCCTCTTGCGAGGGCCTTTTAAATATCGGTAAAGTATACCAAAGAAATCTTTTCCGTCAATGCAGGATTCATAAAAGCCATTACCGCAGCATTTTGATCAAACGGTAGCGTTCCGCGTAGATATCATTATCTCTTTTCTTCGCATCGGCCAGCGGGATGATGTTGATCTTGTCGCGAATAACGCCAATCGCCTTACCGGCATTGCCCTTCAGCAATTCCTCAACAGCAGCCACACCAAGACGGGTCGCCAGAAGCCGATCATGGGCGCACGGCGTCCCGCCGCGCATCACATGCCCCAGGACAACCGCGCGCGTCTCCAGCCCCGTCATATTGGTGATCGTGTCAGCCACGGTCTGGGCCTTGGCCCCGCCCTCGGCGGTCACGATCATCCAGCTAATCTTACCCTTTTTATGCCCCTTACGAAGGCTGTCACACATTTCCTGATAATTAGGCTTAAGCTCAGGGACAATGACATCTTCCGCGCCAGCGCTGAGCGCAACCTCGGTCGCGATATATCCGGACCTGTTTCCCATCACCTCAATGACAAAAATACGCTCCATGCTGTGGGCTGTGTCGCGCACCTTATCGATCGCTTCCAGCGCCGTGTTCAATGCGGTATGACAACCGATGGTCTGGTCTGTGCCATGAAGGTCATTGTCGATCGTTCCGGGGATACCGACCGTGGCCACGCCAAACTTTGAAAACAGCGCGCTCGCCCCTAAATAAGATCCGTCGCCGCCAACAACAACAAGCGCATCAATCTTATGTTTCTGTAAGGTCTTAACCGCCTTCTGCATCCCCTTTTCCGTGCGAAATTCTGCCGAACGGGCGGTCTTGATGATAGTCCCGCCGCGGTTGATGATGTTCGAGACCGACCGTGGCCCCATATCGATCAATTCATTGTCAATCAGGCCCTGATAGCCGCGCATGATGCCCTCGACCTCAAGGCCATGAAAAATACCGGCGCGGACAACTGCACGCAATCCTGCGTTCATCCCCGGGCCATCACCGCCGGAACACAAGACACCGATCTTCTTGATAGACTGTTTCTTGGCCATATTTTAATACCTGTAATGTTCTGGCTTATACGGACCTTCGGTCGGCACACCGATATACTTGGCCTGCTTGGCGGAAAGTTTTGTCAGCTTGGCACCGACCTGCTCCAGATGCAGACGGGCGACCTCTTCATCCAGATGCTTGGGAAGCCGGTAAACGCCGACCTTGTACTTCTTCTGCCACAATTCCAACTGAGCCAGCGTCTGATTTGTGAACGAATTGGACATGACAAAAGACGGATGTCCGGTGGCGCACCCCAAATTCACCAGACGCCCTTCTGCCAGAAGAATGATGCAATGGCCGTCAGGAAAAATATATTTGTCAACCTGCGGCTTGATATTGACCCGCTTGATGCCAGGATATTTCTCCAGCTTCACAACCTCGATCTCATTGTCAAAATGCCCGATGTTGCAAACGATCGCGCTATCCTTCATCCTAGTCAGGTGCTTGATTGTGATGATGTCCACATTGCCGGTTGTCGTGACAAAAATATTGGCCTCATCCAAGGCATCCTCAACGGTCTTGACCTCAAACCCTTCCATCGACGCCTGCAGCGCACAGATCGGATCGATCTCAGTGACGATCACGCGCGCGCCGTAATAGCGCAGCGAATGCGCGCAACCCTTGCCCACATCGCCGTAACCGCAGACGACTGCGACCTTGCCCGCGATCATGACATCCGTGGCGCGCTTGATGCCGTCAGCCAAAGATTCACGGCAACCGTACAGGTTATCAAACTTGGACTTGGTCACTGAGTCATTCACATTGAACGCCGGGAAAAGAAGTTTCTTTTCCTGCATCATCTGGTAAAGCCGGTGAACGCCGGTTGTTGTCTCTTCGGACACGCCCTTGATCTTCGGCGTGACGCCATGCCAAAGCCTTGGCGTTTCTTTCAAGGTTTCCTTGAGGCACAAGAGGAGTTGCTTTTCATCCTCGCCGCCAGCTTTCCTGTTCAGGACCGCAGGGTTCTTCTCGGCCGCCAGCCCCAGATGGACCATCATGGTCGCATCTCCGCCGTCATCAACGATCAGGTCAGGTCCCTTACCATCTGGCCAAATTTTCGTGCACCACCAGTATTCTTTCAACGTCTCGCCCTTCCAGGCAAAGACCGGAATGCCAAGGTCAGCGATCGCGGCTGCAGCCTGATCTTGCGTCGAGAATATGTTGCAGCTCGCCCAGCGCACATCCGCACCCAAGGCGACCAGTGTCTTAATGAGGACCGCAGTCTCAATGGTCATATGAAGCGAACCCATAATACGGGCGCCCTTGAGTGGCTTCTTGGCGGCATATTTCCGGCGCAGGGCCATCAGGCCCGGCATTTCCTTCTCAGCCATCGCGATCTGCTTGTGGCCAAGATCAGCCAGGCCCATATCCCTGACTTTGAATTCCTTAGCTGACATGAACGTCTCCTTAAATTCCCGCATCTTTCTTGAGTTTGGCAACCATGTCCGTCTTTTCCCAAGTAAAGCCCGTGCGTCCGAAATGGCCGTAGGCTGCCGTGCGACGGAAGACCGGCTTTCTAAGATCCAGCTTCTTGATGATCCCAGCCGGCGTTAGATCAAAGTTCTTGCGGATGATCTCAACGATCTTCTGCTCACTGATCCTGCCTGTGCCGAAGGTGTCAACAAAAACACTGAGCGGCTCAGCCTTGCCGATGACATAGCTCAACTGGATCAAACATTTCTCGGCGATTCCGGCGGCGACCACGTTCTTGGTGATATAACGGCACATATAAGCCGCCGAACGGTCGACCTTTGTCGGATCCTTGCCGGAGAAAGCACCGCCGCCGTGAGGCACGATCCCGCCATAGGTGTCGACGATGATCTTGCGACCCGTGACACCGGTATCCGACTGCGGTCCGCCGACAACGAATTTACCCGTCTGGTTTATATAAAACTTGGTGTTCTTGTCGATCAGCTTTCCGACGATCGGCATGGCGACCTTGGCAATGATCTCCTGGCGGGATTTTTCGGTAATGCGCTTGCCCGTCTTGTCCAGGATCTTTTCTGTGTGCTGGCAGGCCAGGACAACAGAATCGATACGCTTGGGCTGACCGTCCTTGTACTCCACCGTGACCTGGCTCTTGCAGTCAGGCCCAAGATAATCGAGGATCTTGTTCTTCCTGACTTCCTCGACGCGCGCCACAAGCTTGTGGGCCAGCGTGATCGGAAGCGGCATCAGCTCCTTTGTCTCATCTGTGGCATAACCGTACATGATCCCCTGGTCGCCGGCGCCACCAGCGTCAACACCCTGAGAAATGTCCGGCGACTGCTTGTTGATGGCATTAAGGATCGCGCAGGTCGCGGCATCAAAACCATACGCCTGGCTGGTATAACCGATATCGCTCAGGACGCCGCGGACAAGATTGTGAACATCAACATAGGTTGTCGTCGTGATCTCACCGCCGACAATGACCAGGCCAGCGCTGATGAATGTCTCGCAGGCCACGCGCCCCTTGGGATCATCCTTGAGGACCGCATCCAACACCGCATCCGAGATCTGATCGCAAACCTTGTCCGGATGACCGTTACCCACTGATTCCGACGTAATGAAATAATTCCCTTTCACAATGTCCTTCCTTTCGTAAGAAGATATCCCGGCCACCTTGGCCGGTTGTTAGTTTCCAAACTCCGCCTTTGGGATTGTTTTATTTCCGGCGGGAAAATTATTGCTTGAACTGGTCCTGCGCCTCTTTATAAGACTCAAGACTCCCGATATCATACCATTTGCCGTCAAATTTAAAACCGTAAACTGCAGTTTTTTGATAAAGCCACTGAATGTAACCGCCCGTCGTATCTTTCTTGCCCGTTTCCTTAAGAAATTGACGCAACAGGGACAGCGAGCCGGCAGGATAGTAATACAGACACATGGAGATCAAGCTGGAACGCGGCTGGGCAGGTTTTTCCTCCAAAGAAACGTTCCTGCCGTCCTTCCCTAGCTCAATAACGCCGTACTTGCTCGCATCCGCAATACTGTGGATATCGTAACAACCGATTGTGACTGCCGGCGCTCTGGTCGCGGCAAAAGGGAAGAATTCGGCGATCCCGTAATCAAACAAATTGTCACTGCCAATCACAGCCCAATCAGCCGCGGCATTCATTTGATCCAGGACAAAGACAATGTCCCCGATCGCACCCAGACGTTCTTCAGGAGTATGCGTTCCGTCGTTAATAACGCGAACCGGAAAAGGCTTACCGTTATGCTTCTCGGCCCAAGCACTGAGGATGTCATTGAATTTGGCGTTGGTGACAATGACAACTTCATCCACATTCGGCATGCCGATGAACTTTGCCAGGGCATAATCGATGAGCGGCTTGCCGTGGATATCCAAAAGCGCCTTGGGCGTATCCTTGATCAAAGGATAAAGACGAGTCCCATAACCGCCAGCGAGGATCAGTACTTTCATTTTCCCTGCCCGTCGTAAGAATAAAAATCCGGAACAATCTTCTTGATCTCGGAGGACATGAATTCTTCAACCTCCAACCCTGTGCTGAGCCGAAGCGCCTGCTTGGCCAACTCTTCAGCATCGGAAAACTTCAAACTGCGGATCGAGCGCTTGATCTGCGGGATACTGGCCGGTGACATACTGAAAGAATCGATCCCCAGGCCCATCAGAATGATCGCCAAGGTAGGATCGCTGGCCATCTCACCACAAACACTAACCTTGATATTGGCATCATGAGCCGCATTGATCGTCCGGCGGATAAGCCGGAGAACTGCCGGATGCCCAGGCTCATAGAACTGCGCCATCTTTTCATTAGTCCGGTCAACGGCCAGCGTGTATTGAATAAGGTCATTGGTCCCGATACTAAAGAAGTTCGATTCCTTGGCCAAAAGATCAGCCGTCATTGCGGCACCCGGGACCTCCACCATGACGCCCACTGGCATGTTCTCATTAAAGGCAATGCCTTTCTCGCGCAAACGGTCCTTGACCGCCTTCAAGATCACATTGGCCGCGCGCAACTCCCCCGGCCCGGCAATCATCGGATACATAAGTCCCACATTCCCGTGAGCCGATGCACGCAAGACCGCCCGCAATTGAGTTTTAAAGATCTCCTGCTCTTCCAGGCACAAGCGGATCGCGCGCGAACCCAAAAACGGCATCATTTCCCTCGGAAGCTGAATGCTCGATAAGAACTTATCACCGCCCAGGTCCAGCGTCCGAATAATGACCGGATTGGGATTCATTTCCTCAGCGATCTTGCGGTAGGCCTGATACTGCTCTTCTTCCGACGGAAGATCCAGGCGGTTCATGTAAAAGAACTCGGTGCGGTAAAGACCAATGCCTTCAGCGCCGTATTTCTTGACGCCTGGAATCTCGTCATGAATCTCAAAGTTCGCCAACAGGTTGACCCGGCGGCCATCGAGTGTCTCAGCCGGCGCATCCTTCATGTCCAGCGCGGACTCCTGAAACTGGGCAAGGCGACTCTTTTCCTTGGCGTAAAGAAGCTTGGTCTCTTCCTGCGGATTGACGATCACAATACCTTTACGACCGTCGAGGATAATGTAATCCTGATTGGCGATCCGCAGCGTAGCGTTTTCCAGCCCCAGGACAGCCGGAACGCCCAAAGATTTGGCGATGATCGCGGTGTGCGCTGTCCGCCCGCCGACATCCGTGGCAAACCCCAGGATCTGGGTGTTATACATGGCCACGGCATCCGACGGAGAGATATCGTGCGCCACGACAATGATCTCCCCCAGCAGGACTTCAAAATCATGCAGACGGGATTCTCCCATCAGATGTTTGAGCACGCGCCGGCCAATGTCTGAAACGTCCGCCGAACGCTCCTTAATGTACTCGTCCTCGATCTTGTCAAAGATATCAATATAGCGTTTGAGGACCTTGGAAAAGGTCGATTCCGCGCAAAGCTTGTCGGATTTGATCTTTTTCTTGACCTCGTCAATGAGCATGGAATCCTCAAGGACAAGAAGATGCGCATCAAAAATCTGGGCATCCTTACTTCCGACCTGAAGCTCGATCTTTTCCTTGATGTCCCTAATCTCGGTCTTGGTATGAATGACCGCTTCCTCGAAACGGGCGATCTCAATAGGAACCTCTTCCTCCAGCATTCCACGGTCAGGAACAATAAAGTCCTGCTGGTCCAGAAGAAAGGCATACCCCATGGCAATACCAGAGGCCGCGGGGATTCCCTTTAAAACGATCTCTTCATTAATCTTCTTTGGCAAGAAACGCCTCCAATTCCCTAAGAGCAGCTTCAGCGTCTGCTCCATCGACAGTCAGGCAGATCTCGCAACCATGATCAGCACCCAGCATCAGCATGCCCATGATTGACTTGCCGTTGACCTCTTCCTCGCCCTTGCGCACAGAAACAGCCGCATCATACTTATTAGCCAACTGAACGAACATAGCCGCCGGACGGGCATGCAATCCCTGACGGCTCTTGATTATGATCTTTCTTTCAACTTTTGGCATATATTTATTACCGTTTGATTAAACGGTTCTTTTCGATCACCTTGATCAACGCCTGTGTCAATTTTGTGGAATCGTGACGAACGTAATCCTTGATCCCCACAATATCCTCAGCAAATACCTTGTATCCCATAGCCCTGATAGCATCCGTATCCGGCAGAACAGGAAAGGAATTCTCCCGTTTGTACCGGTCAAGCGCATCAGTTGCCGAGATCTCAGTCGCGCTCACGATGACCGCATCGATCATATCCTTAAGCAACGCATGCTGCAGAATGACCCGAACATGATCGCTGGCCGTAAAGCCTTCAGTTTCCCCCGCCTGGGTCATGACGTTGCAAACATAAATCTTGAACGCCGATGACGCCGCAATCGCTTCCGGGAGGCCCCGGATGATCAGATTTGGCAAAATACTTGTATACAGGCTTCCGGGACCGATGATGATCACATCTGCGTCCTTGATCGCCTCAATGGCGTCCGGTGTTGGCTGTGTCTCCTCAGGATTTAAGGAAAGCTTCTCAATCTTGACCCCCACCCGCGGGATTTTTGCTTCCCCCTGAGTGACAGAGCCATCTTCGTATTGGGCGACCAGATGGACATTGTCCACGGTTGAAGGAATGACCGTCCCTCGGATCGCCAGAACCTTGCTTGTGAGCTCGACCGCCTGGCTAAAATCGCGGTTACCGACCTCATACAGCGCGGTCAAGAAAAGATTACCAAAATTATGCCCCTTGAGCTCCGATTTCTCTGGAAAACGATACTGAAAAAGTTCACCCATCAGGGCCGGAGCATCAGCCAATGCCACTAAACAATTACGGATATCTCCGGGAGCGACGATGTCGAATTGCTCCCGCAATCTTCCTGACGATCCGCCACTATCAGCAACTGTCACGATCGCCGTGATGTTGGAGGTGTATTCCTTCAGCGCCAGAAGAAGGTTCGACAGCCCGTGCCCGCCGCCAATAGCAACGATCTTGGGGCCTCTTTCAAGATAACGCTTCTGATAAAGGATGTTAACAAGATCCTGTTCCCTTCGGGGCAGGAACAGGGTGATCAGCGATATCGTTAGCTTCAGTATTCCAAGAACAAGAAAAAGTATCCCGCAAAGAACAATAACAAAACCAAAAGCTTTTACAAAATGATAGGGGCTGGCTGCAAAATAGGACCCTAAAGCAACTACTCCCACTCCCAGAAGCGCAATAAGGACCCAGCGCTTGATCTGGATACCGGGATATAACCACTTTAGGAAGTTCTTGGACATTGTCCTTTAGCTGAGCTGCGCATCCTCGCGGGAGACAAGATCGATGATCTCTTTCTTGTCCTTGGCGACTTTCAAGCTTTCACGGAAATACTTGTCTTTAAGCAATCGTGAAACACGGGCAAGAGCCTTAAGGTGCGGTCCTGCGGAATCCACGGGCGCTGCCAGAAGGAAGAAAATATAAGCCGGCTCTCCGTCGAGAGCGTCGAAATCAATACCTTTCTTGCTGACAGCAAGACCAGCGACGAGCTTGTTGACGCAGTCGGTCTTCCCGTGCGGGATCGCGATCCCCTGCCCGATCGCCGTGGACCCGAGCGCTTCACGGGCCATCAGGACGTCAATGATCTTGGCCTTATGCTTCTTCTCGAAGGCGCCGGCATCGACCATGACGCCGACCATTTCTTCGATGAGCTCCTGCTTTGTGGTCGCCTTTAGGTCAGCCACAACCGCATCAGGACAAAGGAAATCAAGGATCTTCATAAAACAACGCCTCCTGGGGGATTTCAAAAGAGAGCGGCGGAAGGGGTTCGAACCCTCGACATCCACCTTGGCAAGGTGGCATTCTAGCCAACTGAATTACCGCCGCATTAAATCAAAAGAACGTGTGAAAAATAAAGTGCGTTTATTTTAACACCGAGTTATCTGAAGTCAATCCCAAAGTCCAAACTATTTTTTCCAATGATGTCTCGCAAGATCATTATTAGTGGGCGGAAGAGGACTTGAACCTCCAAGGGTTTCCCCACCAGATCCTAAGTCTGGCGCGTCTGCCAATTCCGCCACCCGCCCGAAAGGACAAGCCTGCCTGCCGACAGGGATGCTTGGACAATACTTACCCTGCTTGTCACCTGCCCGAGGACAGATGCTGAGGCCTCATTAAAGGATAGCAATGGTGACCCACCCGCGACTCGAACGCGGCACGCCAGCCTTAAAAGGGCTGTGCTCTACCAGATGAGCTAGTGGGTCAAAATCTATATCGCCAAAGATCAGTAAAGACCAGCAAATCTCAAATATTGAGCAATTCCTTGCTCTTCTTATCCAGAAACGAATCAATTTCCTTAATATACTTATCGGTCAGCTTCTGGATCTCTTCCTGTCCCTTAAAACTATCATCCTCGGAAATGACATTATCCTTCTTCAGCTTGGCGACCTTGTCATTGCCTTCGCGACGGATTGTACGGAGGGAAACCCTGCCCTTTTCCGCCATGTCCTTGACGACCTTGGCCATTTCCTTGCGGCGCTCTTCCGAAAGCGGCGGGACAGCCAGGCGGATGATCTTGCCGTCATTATTCGGCGTGATCCCCAGCTTGGAAGCCAGAATGGCCTTCTCGATCTCGACAAGGGCCGTGGGATCCCAGGCCTGAATGACCAGGCAACTGGCATCCGGCGAACTCACGGCTGCGATCTGCTTAAGTGGCGTGGACGTGCCGTAATAATCAACATGAAGCTCCTCGACCATCCCTGGATGGGCACGGCCGGTGCGGACTTCACCAAACTCGCGCGCGACGGACTCCAGCGCCTTCTTCATGAAACCTTCTGTCTGCATAACAGCATCTTTTACGCCCATAAGTCACCCCTTTAATGAGTCCCAAACTTATGGAGGCCTGTTTTGCCGACATAAATTTGAAGGACGAATTTACCCCTTCCCCCACCTAGGGGGATTGGGGGTTCAGCTGACAATGGTACCGATATTCTCGCCTAAGACGGCCTTCTTGATATTGCCTTTTTTGTTGAGGTTAAAGACCAATATCGGAAGATTATTATCCATGCACATGCTGATGGCCGTCGAATCCATGACCTTAAGGTCCTGGTTCAAGACCTCGATAAAACGAAGCTTCTCGTATTTTTTCGCTTTCTTGTCCTTCATGGGATCAGCGGTATAAACGCCGTCGACCTTGGTGGCCTTCATGATGATCTCGGCCTTGATCTCCGTAGCGCGCAAAGCTGCCGCCGTATCCGTCGTAAAATAGGGGTTCCCCGTGCCAGCCACAAAGATGATGACGCGCTTTTTCTCAAGATGCCTCATAGCCCGCCGGACGATATACGGCTCGGCGATCGCGCGCATCTCAATGGCGGTCATAACCCGGGTCGGAACGCCAATCTGTTCGAGGGCATTCTGCAGGGCCAGCCCGTTCAGGACGGTCGCGAGCATACCCATATAATCTGCCACAGAACGGTCAAGGCCGAAACGTTTGGTCTCAACACCGCCCCGGAAGATGTTCCCGCCGCCAACAACAAGCGCGACCTGGACGCCCATCTCCCATATCTCCTTGACCTGGGTGGCAAAGGTGACGCAGGTGTCTGCGTCAATGCCGTGCTCGCGCGGCCCCTGCAGGGCCTCGCCGCTCAACTTAAGAAGGATCCGCTTGTACTGAGGAACTTCCTTGGTCACCGGGACCTCCGCAACAGATTACTCGCCGATCTTGTAGCGCACAAAGCGCCCGACAACAATGTTCTCGCCGATCTTGGCGACCAGCTCGTTTAAAAGGTCTTGGACCGTCTTGGACGTATCCTTGACAAAGACCTGTTCCAGAAGACAGGCGGACTTCACAAAAGCCGCTGCATCTTCTTCAGCCTTGAGAACCTCGGCCGGTACGTCTTCCTTCTTGATATATTTCGGCGCCATGGCCGCAATGTGCATGGCCAGGTCCTTGGTGAACTTGATAAAATCATCGTTCTTGCCGACGAAATCCGTCTCGCAATTGACCTCAACGATAACGCCGATCTTATTCCCGTTATGGATATACGCCTCGACACGCCCCTCGGTGGCCGCGCGCCCGCTCTTTTTCAGCGCCATCTCCAGGCCCTTCTGACGAAGAAGTTCCTTGGCCTTGTTCATATCGCCGTTAGCTTCGGCCAGCGCCCTCTTGCAATCCATGATGCCGCAGCCGGTCGCTTCTCTCAATTCTTTGATCGCATCAACTGACATGATTAGTCCCTTTCCGCAGCCTTCTTGGCAGCCGCGCGCTTCTTGTTATCTTCAACGTCTCCGCCCACAACCTCTTCGTAGACGTCCAATTCCTCAGACAGACTGGCCTTGATGACCTCAGGGATAGCCTCAGCGATAGGCGCTACAGCCGCAGGCTCCTCAACAGCCGCCTTGGCCACCGCAACAGGCACAACTTTATCCGGAGCGGTTCCGCTGAACTCCTTGCGGCCGTCGATGATCGCATCGGCCAGCATACTGATGATCAACCGGATGGACTTGACCGCGTCGTCATTCGCCGGGATTGGTTGGTCAACATGATCCGGATCGCTGTTGGTATCGATCATGGCAATGACCGGGATCTTTAGGCGGTTGGCCTCGCGGATCGCGATCTCTTCCTTCTTCACATCAACCACGACGATCGCATCAGGATACTGGGTCATTTCGCGAATACCACCCAGATCATTCAACAAGCGCTCACGTTCCTTATTAAGGAGCGCAATCTCTTTCTTGGTCAGCTTCGCAAAAACGCCGTCCTTTTCCATGCGCTCGATGTCCTGCA
>JADFXE010000012.1:23059-23435 GCA_015233705.1 Candidatus Omnitrophota bacterium | reverse complement strand
AGTTCCGCGCCACGATCGATATCCGTCCCGAGGTTGAGGTCAAGGATTATAAAGGCATCCCGGTGACGAAAAAGAGTGCGGATGTCACGGATGAAGAGGTTGTGAAGACCCTGGATTTCTTCAAAAAAGGCCGCGGCATGGATGAGAATGCCGTCCTGGATGATGAGTTTGCCAAAACCATGGGATTCCCGGCCTTGGAGGATCTGAAAAAGGTCATCAAGCGCAACCTTGAATCTGACAAGGAACGCCAAAGCCGTCTTGACGTCGAGAACCAGATCGTGGAGGCGCTCTTTAAGAAGGCGACCCTTCATGTCCCGCAGTCTCTGGTGGATCGCCAGCTTCAGGGCCGGCTGCAGGAATTTGTTCAGCAGCTGAA
>JADFXE010000012.1:0-23032 GCA_015233705.1 Candidatus Omnitrophota bacterium | reverse complement strand
ACAGCTCAAAGAAGCAGCGGAAAAGGATGTCAGGATCTTTTTGGTCCTGAACAAAATCGCCGAGCTTGAGAAGATCACGGCCGGCGAAGGCGAAAACCTTTCGGTCAAGGTCATGGAACTTTTATTCAAGGAAGCTAAATGGGAGGAGGCGAAAAATGGCTAAGAATGTTCTGATCCCCATGGTCGTTGAAAGCACGGGGCACGCGGAGCGCTCGTATGATATCTATTCGAGACTGCTTAAGGACCGCATTATCTTTCTGGGCTCCGCCATCGACGATAACGTGGCCAACCTGATCGTGGCGCAGCTCATGTTCCTGCAGTATGAGGATCCGGAGAAAGATATTTGCCTTTACATCAATTCACCGGGGGGTTCGGTCACGGCCGGTCTGGCCATTTATGACACGATGCAGTTCATTAAACCCAAGGTTTCCACTTATTGTATCGGCCAGGCGGCCAGCATGGGCGCTGTCCTCCTGACGGCGGGATCAACGGGAAAAAGGTTTGCTCTGCCCAATGCCCGCATCATGATCCACAAGCCCTGGGGTGGGGCCGAGGGAACGGCCAGCGATATCCATATCCAGGCCAAGGAGATCCTCCGCATGAAGGAGAACCTGACCCAGATAATGGCAAAGCATTCCAAGCAGCCGGTAGAGAAAGTCGTCAAGGATTCGGACCGGGATTTCTTCATGTCAGCGCAAGAGGCGAAAGAGTACGGCCTTATCGACGAGGTCGTTGAGTCATTAACAAAGTGATCGCGAGCATATCAAGATCAGGAAGGAAGTGAGTTATGAAAAGGAATTTATTGCTGACCCCCGGGCCCTCCAAGGTCCCTGTAGAGCTTTGTGAAGTTTTAGGCAAGCCGATCATTCATCACCGCACGCCGCAATTCCAGCAGGTCCTTAAGGAAGTGACCGAAGGCCTCAAGAAGATCATCGGGACATCCAGCGATGTCTATCTTCTGGCGTCCTCTGGTACCGGTGCTATGGAAGCGGCAGCGGCCAACATTGCCTCGCCGGGAGACAAGGTTATTACTGTTGAGTACGGCAAGTTCGGCGAACGCTGGGCCTCGCTGGCCAAGGCGTATAAGTTAAACGCCGTGACCCTTAAGATCGAGTGGGGCCGGACCATTACGCCGGAGGAAGTCAAGGCAGCGCTTACGCAGCATCCGGATGCCAAGGCCATCTTTCTGACGCAGTGCGAGACATCGACGTCCGCGACGCCGGATCTGCAGGGCATCGCTGCCGTAACGCGCAATACGCCGGCGGCTCTTGTTGTGGATGCGGTCAGCGCCTTGGGCACCGAACCGATCAAGATGGATGACTGGGGCGTTGATGTGGTCTGCTCTGGTTCACACAAAGGCCTCATGCTTCCGCCGGGAGTTGGTATTGTGGCAGTCTCGGCAAAAGCGATCGCCATGATCGAGGCCTCGACGAATGTCCGTTTTTATTTTGATCTGCGCAAGTCCCGCAAGGCCCTGGCTGATACGGATACGCCTTTCACACCGGCGATCGGGATCGTCATTGCTCTGAATGAAGCGGTCAAGATGCTCTTGGCGGCGGGCTTGGAGAAAAAACAAGAATATTACCTGAAGATGGCCAAGGCCGTCTGGGCCGGCGCTGAGGCGATCGGGCTCAAGATTTTTGCCCAGCCGGCGTACCGTTCGCGCGGCCTGACAGCGATCCTCGTCCCTGAAGCCTTGAATCCCAAGAAACTCGTCAAGACCATGCGCGATACGCACGGAATCACGATGGCGGGCGGGCAGGGAGATCTCGACGGAAAGATCGTCCGCATTGCCCACATGGGGGCCGTGGATGAGTATGATGTTCTGACAGGTCTCTCGTGTTTGGAAAAGGTCCTTAAGGAAGCGGGACACAAGTTTGAGTTGGGCGCAAGTCTTGCGGCTGCGCAAAAGGTGCTGAACACTTAAAATCGAAACACCGCCCGATAGCGGTTTATTTTGGAAGTTAAGGAGTTGGTCATGGCAAAGATGAAAGTTCTAGTGAGCGATAAGTTGGCAGAAGAAGGTTTGAAGATCCTCAGGGAAGGCGACGTATTTGAGGTCGACACGAAGTATGACCTTAAGCCCGAGGATTTAAAGAAGATCATTGGCGATTATGACGCATTGATCGTCCGTTCCGGTACGCAGGTGACCGGGGAGATCATTGCGGCGGCAGGCAAGCTTAAAGTGATCGGCCGCGCCGGTGTTGGTCTGGATAACGTGGACCTCAAGGCTGCGACCAAGCGCGGCATTATCGCCATGAACACGCCCGGCGGAAATACCACGTCGACCGCAGAGCATGCTTTCAGTCTTATTATGGCGCTGGCTCGCAACATTCCCCAGGCCCATGGTTCCATGAAGGCCGGAAAATGGGAGCGGAGCAAGTTCCAGGGCGTTGAGCTTTACGGCAAGACCCTGGGTGTCATCGGGCTGGGCCGCATTGGTTCAACCGTGGCCAAGTTCGCGCAGGGGTTTGGCATGACGATCAAGGCGTATGATCCTTTCCTGTCGGCCGAGATGGCGGCCAAACGTGGCATCGTCATGTCAACGCTGGAAGATCTGTTCAAGAATTCTGATTTCATCACGATCCATGTTCCCAAGACCAGCGAGACCAGCGGCATGATCAGCGATAAAGAGATCGCGCTGATGAAGAAGACCGTTCGCCTGGTCAATTGTGCGCGCGGCGGGATCATTGATGAAGCGGCCTTGGCCAAGGCGCTTGAGGCCAAACGTATCGCCGGCGCTGCTCTCGACGTTTACGACGAAGAGCCGCCCAAACCTGATCTGGCAGTCCTTAAATATGACAGTTGCGTTCTGACGCCGCACCTTGGTGCGTCAACGGCCGAGGCCCAGGTCAATGTGGCGATTGAGATTGCCTACACGGTCCGCGATGCGCTTTTGGGCAAAGGCATCAAGAACGCGGCTAACTTCCCGTCGCTGGATGAAGAGTCTTTCAAGGTTCTCGAGCCGTACATTGATCTGGGGGACAAGCTCGGAAAGTTCGCCGGCCAGTTGGTCAGCGGCGGGTTGAAGGCCATCCAGATCACTTACAGCGGGATCCTGACAAAATACAATGTCATGCCGGTCACCATGGCCCTGACCCACGGAGTCCTGAAGCCGATCCTGGCCGACAATGTGAACGCTATCAACTCCATTGATATTGCCAAGGAGCGCGGCATCGATATCCAGGAGATCCATTCGAGCGCGGAGGAGGAATTTGTCAACTGCATCACTCTCAAGCTGGTCACTGACAAGGAGACCCTGGAGGTCAGCGGGACGCTATCTTCCAATAAAAAGCCGCGTATCGTCAAGGTCAACAATGTTTACGTTGAGGCCATGCCGGCCGGCAATATCCTGTTCATCCGCAATGAGGATGTCCCGGGGATCGTCGGAGCAGTGGGCACGGCCTTGGGTAATGCAAAAATCAATATTGCCTACATTACCTTCGGCCGCGAGAAGGACAAAGGCATGGCGGTGAGTGTTGTCAACGTGGACAGTGATGTTCCAACAACGGTTCTGGATGGCCTCAAGAAAACTCGGGGCATCCTGTTCGTCAAGATGTTAAAAGTGTAAGGGGCTTGGCGCATGGATTCATCATGGTTTACATTTATTTTAGGCCTTCACGATTGGCTTAACCCTTGTTTTTTGGGCTCTATGGGAGTTTTAGCCGGTGTTATCCTTCTTTTGCGACGAAAGAAAGCTGAACCCATGCTCTTTGCGGCAGGTTTTATTCTCGCCTATTTGGCAGGATCAGCGCTCCTTGACTTGGGTTTTCTAAATTCGTTATTTCTTCCTTCGCTGAAGTCCTATCAGATGACGATCACTTTTTACATGACAATGGCTGTGATTTTTCTGATCTTCGGTGGATACCTATGTTATTGCTGGATAAAATTCTCTAAGGGATTAAACCGGCTCATGGCTTACAATCTGCCGAGTAATTTTGTAGGATTCTTCTGGCTAGCAGGGCTTGTGATCGGCGGAGGAATGAGCTTTTTTGCTGCTTTTTGGCCGTCAAGTGTTGAAGTGGCTATTGTTCAGACGCAAGCGGCCCTGCCTGGACGGTTGCTTTTTTCTACGGTTCAGTTGTCACTGTACGAGCTGCTTCGCCTCTTGGTTCCATTAATTCTCCTGGGGGCGTATTTCTGGAAGAGAACAGACTCTCGAACGTTTGCTTTGATCGAAAAGAAAAGAACTTTCTTGTGTATGCTAGCGTCGACTTTTTATTTAGGCCTGGGAGTGAGTTTGATTATATTATTTTACCCGGTCAGGCCGGTTTAACTAAAGGAAACCTGATGAATATCGTTGTGGTTGGCGCCCAGTGGGGTGACGAAGGCAAGGGAAAACTTATTGATATCCTGTCCAAGGATGTTGATGTGACTGTCCGCTATCAGGGCGGGAGCAACGCCGGGCATACGGTTATTGTCGGGAAGGAACAATATGTTTTTCACCTTCTTCCTTCGGCCATTCTCAGGAAAGGCAAGGTCTGCGTGATCGGCAACGGTGTTGTCGTTGATCCCAAGGCCCTGCTAGATGAGATCGATGGTCTACGGCGCCGCGGGATCAAGGTGTCGCCCGATCAGCTGAAGATCGCGGTGAACAGTCACGTGGTGATGCCGTATCATCGTATCCTTGATGGGCTGCGCGAAAAGATGCGGGAGCACAAGATTGGCACAACCGGCCGCGGCATTGGCCCTTGCTATGCTGATAAAGTCACGCGTTGCGGTATTCGCATGGTGGATCTTTTGAATCCACGGGTTTTTGCGGCTAAACTGAAGGATAATTTGCGCGAAAAAAACGAATATTTTAAGAAGGTCTTTGGCCAAGGCGGGTTCCATTGTGATGATATCTATCAGGAATACCTGCCGTATGCCCGCCGTCTCAGGCCCTATGTTTGCGACACAGCATTGTATGTTAATGCCCAGATCGACAAAAAGAAGTCAGTCCTTTTTGAAGGAGCGCAAGGAGCTTTTCTGGATATTGATTTTGGCACTTATCCTTTTGTTACGTCTTCCAACACGACCGTTGGCGGCGTAGCCAGTGGCAGTGGCGTTGCCCCGACAAAGATTGATAAAGTCATTGCCGCTGTTAAAGCCTACACAACCCGTGTTGGTGAAGGTCCTTTCCCGACCGAGTTTGATCCCAAGATGGACAGTGAGATCCGCACTAAAGGCAAGGAATTTGGGGCAACGACCGGCCGCGCACGCCGTTGCGGTTGGTTTGATAGCGTCCTGGTCCGTTATGCTGCGACCATAGGTGGATTCAATGAGCTGGCCATCATGAAACTGGATGTTTTGGATGAGCTTAAGACGATCAGGCTCTGTAAGGCTTATAAATATAAAGGCAAGATTTTCAGGGATTTTTCGCACGATTATGAGGCTATTTGCCAGGCCAAGCCGGTTTATGAACAGATGCCGGGCTGGTGCTCTCCGATTGGTAAGGTGCGTCAGTATAAGAATCTTCCAGCCCGCGCCAGGGCTTATGTTGAAAGAATGGAAGATCTGGTTGGCGTTCCGATCAAATATATTTCTATCGGCTCTGAGCGCGATGAGATCATCGTTCGTTAGTGCGTTTTGAGGATATGACAGGCGGCCTATTTTCTTGACTTTAATAAAAGTCTATGTTAATTAATACAAATATCAAGGAGCAAGGCATGTCCAGCAAGAAATTTTCAATCCTGGCGCTGCTATCTGTTGTGGTCTTTATGATCTCGCTCAGCGGGTGCACGATTATTTTTCAGAAGGCCCGGCGCAGCGATGCAGAGAAGATCGTTGGCCTCAAGAGCCAGCTTTCCGAGATCGAACGCGCCAAGGCTGAACTGGAAGACCGCCTGTCCAAGGAGATCTCTGATAAAGAGGTCAAGGTGGAGATGTTGGAAAAGGGACTGGTGATCACTTTTGTCGCCGAGGTCCTTTTTGATTCCGGCAAGGCTGACCTGAGGGCTGATTCTCTGCCGAAGCTGGAGAAAGTTTCACAGGTTGTCCAATCAACAGTCACTGACCTTAACATCGGCGTTGAAGGTCACACCGATAATCAGCCGATCAAGCATTCAGGATGGAAATCCAACTGGGAGTTGTCCTCGGCGCGAGCCATGAGCGTCCTGCATTATCTTGTTAGTAACGGGGTTGTGCCGGACCGCCTGGCGGCAACGGGTTATGGCGAATATCATCCGGTGGCTTCCAACGATACCAAAGAAGGGCGCCACAAAAATCGCCGGGTTGAGATCGTCATTTTACCAAAGGCAGCGAAACAGCCGTCGCCGGAGGCCAAGGAATAATTTGGGAGGATCTTTGTGCGTAATTTTCTGCTATTTTTGCTTGTTCTCGTCGCAGGTGTGAGCGTTCTTCTTGTGGTCAAGTACTACAAGGAGACAAAAAAGGTCGTGACCGAACGGGACCAGGAGCGCTACAGTCGCATGGTGGCTGAAGAAGAGCTTCAAAGAGGGGAATACCGGATCAAAAAACTTGAGGCTGACCTGCAGATGAGCCAGGTCAAAATGTTCAAGATCCAGGAAAATTTGGATCAGGAGAAGGATTCCAAGGCCAGTCTTAAGGCACAAGCTGACACTATTGAGCAGAAGAAGGAAGAACTTGAAAAGGCGATGCAGATCCTGACCGCCAGGCAAAAACAGCTGGAGGCCTCGATGCAGCGTGAGGCCGCTGCGGCAAGCGCGCCCACTCCACCAGCACAGCAGTAATGTGAAGATGAAGCGTTGACGGGCGTCTTTGTGTGTTGCGTATGTTTGAGGGGGGATGAAGCCCCCCATTTTATTTTGGCAAGAATTTTATGGCAGAACTTATCAAAGACCGAATACCAAAACACGTTGCCATCATCATGGATGGTAACGGACGTTGGGCCAAGCAAAGAGGCCTGTCCCGTACGCAGGGACACCTGGAAGGCGTGAACCGCGTTGATGATATTGTCGCCGCGGCGAGTGACCTGGGCATCGGTTGCCTGACACTGTATACATTCTCGACGGAGAATTGGATCCGCCCTGAATCAGAAGTTTCCATGCTCATGCAGACCGTGGTCACTGTCCTGGGGCAAAAACTCAAGAAACTGTGTGAGAATAATGTTCGTTTCCGCATGCTGGGAAACCGTCGGGGAGTCCCTGCTTTTGTTCTGGAAATGTTTGACCAGGCGGAAAATCGCACCAAAAGTAACGCTGGCTTGATCCTTAATATCGCCTTTAATTACGGCGCTCGCCAGGAAATCCTCAATGCTGTTCGTGACATAGCCGCTGAAGTCAAGGATGGTCGGTTGCAGATTGAACAGATTGATAATGCCATTTTTTCGTCTTTTCTTTACACCAAGGATCTTCCAGACCCGGATCTATTGATCCGCACGTCGGGAGAGTTGAGGATCAGCAATTTTCTGTTATGGCAGCTCTCTTACGCCGAATTTTATTTCTCGGATAAATATTGGCCGGATTTTACTCCAGCAGAATTTGAAAAGGCATTATTGGACTACCAAAGACGTGAGCGTCGTTTCGGGAATGCCGAGACAGGGAAAGGAGGCCAGCGTTGAGCCCAAAACGTTTGATCAGCGGATCGGTCGCATTTGCGATCACTGCCCTTGCTGTCTTTAATGAGTGGGTCTTTATTGCCGTGGTTTGTTTTCTGACGGCCGGAGGCCTTTATGAATTTTTCTACATGATCAAAAAGAAGGATATCCCGATCTACAGCTATACTGGCATCTTCATCGGCGTCCTGATTCCGTTATCGATCTTCACTCACTTCGAGCTGACACGCAATTGGGAGCTTTTATTCATTGTCTGCGCTTTTCTCCTGATTCTGCTTCTTCAATTCGCGCGGGAAGACAATCGTAACGCGGTCCTGGGACTTTCGACGACACTCTTTGGTGTTCTTTACGTGTCGTGGTTCTTTAGTTTTCTCGTCAAGATCCGTCTTCTGACCGGTCCGGCGGCCATCATGCCGGATCATTTATGGGGCGGTCCCAAACTGTTGGGCTTTATTATATGCGTGACCAAGGCCAGCGATATCGGCGCCATGCTCTTCGGGACTTTATTAGGCAAGCATCCTCTTTTGCCAAAGGTGAGCCCCAACAAATCGATCGAAGGATCTGTCGGCGGACTTTTGCTAAGTGCCGGCGTGGCAGTCCTGTGCCGTTCCTGGCTTCCGGAGATCCCGTATTTTACCGTCTGGTATGTTGCGGTCATGGGCGCGTTCTTTGGCGCCCTGGGACAATTGGGCGATCTTTCCGAATCCTTGATCAAGAGAGACTGCCAGGTCAAAGATTCTGGAAAACTGCTACCCGGTATCGGCGGCGTCCTTGATTCGATTGACAGCCTGCTTTTTTCAGCGCCGGCATTCTATCTGTATATGAGCTCAACCTTGAACCTTTACGTCAAGTGATGAAAAAGAAACGCATTGCCATATTGGGCTCGACCGGGTCCATCGGGTTGAACACGCTGGAGGTTATACGGCGTCATCCAGACCGTTTTGAAGTCGTGGCCTTAAGCGCATTAAATAACGTCGTTGTTCTTTCCAAACAGTTCAAGGAGTTCAAGCCGCGCTATGTGGCCATCGGCGAGACCAAGGCCCAGGAGTTGAAAAGCTCTATCGCCGGGAATGTGAAGATCTTTGATGCTCAGCATGATCTTCCCGGCATTGTCGCGCGTAAAGATGTGGATGTCGTTGTGCTGGCGATCACCGGCGCCGCAGCGTTAGATTCATTCTTGAGCGCGGCCAAGGCCGGGAAGACCATTGCCCCGGCCAATAAGGAAGCTTTGGTCATGGCCGGCGAGATCATTATGAAGGCGGCCTGCAATGGCGGTGCCCAGGTGATCCCCGTTGACAGCGAGCAGAGTGCGATCTTTCAGTGCTTGCAAGGTCATCGGAGCAAGGATATTCGGCGTGTTCATTTGACAGCCTCCGGCGGTCCGCTGAAGGATGTTCCTGCAAGTCAGCATGGGCGTTTGACTGTTCAGCAGGTGCTGCGGCATCCGCGTTGGCAGATGGGCGCCAAGATCACGGTCGACTCCGCAACGCTGATGAACAAAGGATTTGAGGTAATCGAAGCGCAGAGGCTTTTTGATCTGACGACAGATCAGGTTAAGGTCGTGATTCATCCGGAGGCGATCATCCATTCCATGGTGGAATACCGTGACGGATCTGTGATCGCCCAGATGGGCGTGACGGATATGCGCATTCCAATCCAGTATGCGTTAAGCTACCCCAAAAGGTTTTTGACCGGCCTGCAACCTTTGGATCTGATCAAGACCAAGTCGCTTACTTTTGAAGCGCCTGATCTGAAAAAGTTTCCTTCTTTGGCGCTGGCATATCATGCTTCTCGCGAAGGAGGCTCCGTACCGGCGGTCCTGAACGCCGCGGATGAGGTCGCGGTTGAGGCATTCTTGGATAAGAAGCTCGCTTTTATGTCGATCTATAAACTTGTTGAAAAGGTGGTCAAGGCGCATACCAAGGTCAAAGCGCCATCCTTGAAAGAGATCAAACAGGCGGATGTCTGGGCCCGTTCCCAGGCCGCCGCATTTATGAAGGGACTGCGATGATATTGCTGGTTTTTGTCATTATTCTGAGCATCTTGATCGTTGTGCATGAGGGAGGGCATTTCTTCATGGCCAAACGGCTGGGCGTGCGTGTCGAGCAGTTCGCGCTCGGATTCGGCAAGGCGCTTTGGTCCCGTGTTTATCGGGGGACCGAATATCGCTTGTGTGCCATCCCGCTTGGCGGGTATGTCAAAATGGCAGGCGATGAGCGTGAGCAGTGCAAGGGAGCTGCTGATGAATATTTCTCCAAATCCAAAGGGCATCGCTCGCTCATCATCTTGATGGGACCGGTGGTCAATTATCTTTTGGCGTATCTTTGTTTTGTCGTCGTGTTCATGATCGGGTACGTTGACCTGGATGCCACCAGCAAGGCTGTTCCGGCTATGGTCGGCAAGGTGATGGCGTCATCTCCAGCGGAAAAGGCCGGTATCAAGGAAGGCGATAAGATCATTGCGATCGACGGAAAATCGATGGCAAATTGGGGTGAGATGCAAGAGAAGATCTCCTCATCTGGCGGCAAAAGCCTTCTGATCACCATGGCCCGTGCTGACAAGCGAATGACTGTCGTTGTCCTTCCAGAGCTTCAGAAGACCCAAGACATTTTTGGCAAGGAACACCAGGTCAGTCGTATCGGCGTGCAGCCCAAGGGCGCCGGAAAGCCCGAGGAGCTTGTTATCCGTAAATATGGTTTCTTTCAGTCATTCGGCAAGGGGGCTGAAGAACTTTGGGCGATCACAGCCAAGACCTACACAGCTCTCTGGGAGATCGTAACACATCAGCGCTCGGCTAAAGAGGGGATGACCGGACTGATCGGCATGTTTTTCATCATCAAGTTCGCGATGACCATTGGGTTTTCCTTCTTACTGCACATTATTGGCGTTATCAGCGCAAGCCTGGCGATTTTCAATCTTCTGCCGCTCATTCCGCTTGACGGCGGGCATCTGTTCCTCATCGGTCTTGAGAAGTTGCGCGGAAGAGCTCTTTCGGTTAAAGCGGATGAACTAATCAACAAGGCTGGCTTTGCTCTTATTATCGCGCTGGCGCTCTTTGTCTTTTATGTGGACTTTGAAAGGATCGGTCTGATCGACCGCGTCCTCCATTTATTCCGAGGCTAAGGAGGGACCATGTCTAATTCGGCTGATTACGACGATATCAAGGCGACCCTGCACCGTTATTTGATTTCACAGACGGATTTTTTAAAATCCAAGGACAATCTGAACGATGACCAGCTGAGACTGTATGTTGACAAGGCGATCACGGCTATCTGTTTAAAGAATGACGTTGTGATCCCTTTCGAGGATCGGGCGCGTCTTGTCCGCGAGATCACCAGTTCTCTTGTCAGTCTTGGGCCCATTCGGGCGCTCCTGGAGGACCCCGAGGTCTCCGAGATCATGGTCAATGGGTGCAAACGAGTTTACGTGCAGAAAAAGGGGAAGATCTCCCGTGCTGATATCGTATTTGACGACAACATGCATCTGATGAATACGATCCAGAAGATTATTGCAGCCTCCGGGTCTCCGCGTCGAGTTGATGAGTCTTCTCCGTATGTGGATCTGTCCATGGCTGATGGTTCGCGTATGAATATTATCATCCCGCCGTGTTCTTTGAACGGCCCGATTCTTACGATCCGAAAATTTTCCCGAGATATTACGACTATTGAGAACCTGATCGAACGCAAGACGCTCAGCCGGGCTATGGCTGATTTTCTGATCTCTGCGATCAAAGCCAAGTTGAATATTGTATTCTGCGGGGCAACCGGCGCGGGAAAGACAACACTTCTCAACGTGCTCTCACGGCATATTCCCGAGGAGGAAAGGATTATCACAATTGAAGATACCTCTGAGCTCCGGCTTCATCAGGAACATATCGTGAGTCTCCAGTCCAAGGCCCCCAACATTGAAGGCAAAGGCGCAATTACGATCCGGGATCTGTTCGTCAATTCTCTCCGTATGCGGCCCGATCGTATTATTGTCGGCGAGGTCCGTGGCGAGGAGGTTATGGAAATGATCCAGTCGATCACCTCCGGCCATGCGGGGATGCTGGCAATCGTTCACGCGGAATCTCCGGAAGAATGTTTTCATCGTATGAATACCATGATGCTCATGTCGGGGATCCGTCTTTCCGGTGAGCAGATCCGCCGGCAGATCGCGACATCGATCGATCTTATTGTGTACGTGGACCTTTATCTTGACGGCATCCGTCGCGTGACGAACATCACGGATTTGCGCTACGACAAGGCCCAGGATAAGGTTTCCTTGGATGATATTTTTACCTTTAAACAGGAGCGCATCGGCGATGATGGCCGGGTGTATGGCGATTGGATCATGAACACCCGGCTGCCATCGTTTGCGCATAAATATGCGCGAAGGAACATTCGCTTACCGGAAGCGTTTCTTTCATAGAAAGGTCAGCACATGAAATGGTCCACATATTTTCTTCCGACTCTTAAAGAAACCCCGGCAGGGACAGAGGCGATCAGCCACAAGCTTTTGCTGCGTGCCGGGTTGGTGCATATGCTCACATCCGGAGTGTATTCATATCTTCCTCTGGGCTGGCGGGTCCTGGGCAAGATCGAAGCGATCATCCGCGAAGAGATGAATGCGGCCGGCGCCCATGAGCTTCTGATGCCGGCCATTCAGCCGCTGGAAATATGGCAGCAGACAGGACGGGACAAGACGCTGGAAGAGGTCATGATCCGTTTCAAAAACAAGAAAGGCACGGCCATGTGCCTGGGGCCAACGCACGAAGAGATCATCACGGATCTGGTGAAATCCTTTGTGCAGTCTTACCGCCAGCTTCCGGTCACGCTTTACCAGATTCAGACCAAGTTCCGCGATGAGACGCGCCCGCGGTTTGGCGTGGTGCGGGCCTGTGAGTTCATCATGAAGGATGCTTATAGTTTTGGGACTTCCCTGGAAAGCCTGCAGAAAAGTTATGACGCAATGTTCAACGCCTACAACCGGATCTTCGCACGCTGCGGGCTCAGGCCCATCATTGCCGAGGCTGATTCAGGAGCCATGGGTGGAAAGATCTCTCACGAATTTCTGGTCCCGGCCGCGATCGGAGAGGATAAGGCCAAGGATGAGACAGGCGCGGAGCGCCAGTGCATTGAGGTCGGACATATTTTTCAGCTGGGTACCAAATATTCAGAGGCGCTCGGCGCGCTTTTTCTGGATGAGAAAGGTCAGCAGAAACCGATCATCATGGGCTGTTACGGCATTGGCGTAAGCCGCCTGATCGCGACCATCATCGAAGTGCACAATGATGACAAGGGGATCAAATGGCCGCGGGAGGTTGCTCCGTTCACCGTCGAACTGTTACCGCTGCAGGGGACGGACCTGGCGGTCATGGGCACAGCAGATGCTATTTACGACGGGTTGACAAAATCGGGAATTGATGTTCTAATGGACGACCGCGATGAAAGCGCCGGCAGGAAATTTAACGACGCTGACCTCATTGGCCTTCCGTACCGCATCACCATCGGCAAGCGTACACTTCAGGAAGGGAACGTGGAGATCAAGGACCGCTCGACGGGCGTCGTGGAGATGGTGCCCAAAGACGCGGCTGTGCAAAGAATTTTGGCATTGTTGGGAAAATAAGGTTATCTTTATGGGTAAATTAGACGCCCTTAGAGAAGAGATATTGAAGCGCGCGCAGGTTATCTGTGACACCATGGGCCTGGAGCTGGTGGATCTTCTCGTTCATTCGTATAACGAGACACTCCATGTTCAGCTGTTGGCTGACCGGCTTACCGGCGGGATCGAGATCGATGAGTGCACGAAGCTGAATCACCAGCTGGATGCTGTCCTGTTCGAGGAGCTCAAGCTGGGGAATAATTATACCCTTGAAGTTTCTTCACCCGGACTGGACCGGCCGCTGAAGAGCTTTAAGGACTTCCGTCGGGTGATGGGACGCGATGTTTATATTTTTCTTCGCGAACGGATGAATGGTAAGATAGAATTGGAAGGATTGATCAAAGGTGTTCGTGACGAGGACATTATTCTTGAGACAAAGAAAGGGGAGATCGTCATCCCCATTGCATTAATAGACAAAGGCAAGCAGATCATCATCTAGGAGAAGGAGCATATGGAAAGCGAACTGATGGGAATTTTGGAACAGATCGAACGCGATAAGGGCATTGCCAAGGAGGTCCTTATCCAGGCGGTTGAGGCAGCCGTTGCCTCGGCAGCCAAAAAGGTCTGGACCGTCGGCAAAGAAGAGGAAGTCACGGCAAAACTGGATATCAAGACGGGCAAGATCACGGCCTATGCCAACAGCCAGGAAATCCGCTCCAGCGAATTCGGGCGCATTGCGGCCCAGACGGCCAAGCAGGTCGTATTCCAGAAGATCCGTGAAGCGGAAAAAGATGTCGTTTACAATGAATACAGCATCCGCGTCGGACAGATCCTGTCCGGCAATGTTTACCGTTTTGACCGCGGCAACGTCATCGTTGACCTGGGCAAGACCGAAGCGATCATTCCCCGCAGCGAGTTGTGCGGCAAGGAGGAGTTCAAGCAGGGCGACCGTGTGCGCGCCATGATCCTCGAGGTTCAGCGCGAGTCGCGCGGGCCGCAGATCGTCCTTTCCCGCGCCCATCCTACTTTCGTCAAAAGGCTTTTTGAGCTTGAGGTCCCGGAGATCTACGAAGGGATCATTGAGGTCAAGGCGATCGCGCGCGATCCGGGCGAGCGTACGAAGATCGCGGTCTTCTCCAAGGATGACAAGGTCGACTGTGTCGGCGCCTGCGTCGGCATGAGAGGCTCGCGCGTCAAGAATATCGTCGCGGAACTTCACGGTGAGAAGATCGATATTGTCCGTTACTCGATGGACATCAAGGAATATATCCAGGCGTCACTTTCGCCGGCAGAAATATCACAGATGCAGCTTTTGTCGCTGGATAAGAAGGCAAATATCATTGTCAACGATGACCAGTTGTCGATTGCGATCGGCCGTTATGGTCAGAACGTTCGACTGGCCGGCAAGCTTGTCGGCTGGGAGCTGGATATCTTTTCAGCAAAACAGTGGGAAGAGCACTTGAAGGAGGCGGAACAGGAAACAGAGGAAGTGGAAGAAGTCGAGGAGGTTGTCGAGGAAGTCGTTGAGGACGGTCAAGAGCCCAAGAGTGGATCCCCCGAAGAGAACGCCCCCCAGGAAGGCGAAGAAGGCTCCAACGGCGAGGATAAATGAGGACACGATAGCACCTGGGTGTTCGTAACCATAGGAAACCCATTGTATGTTGTTGAAGGATCTGGCAAAACAATTGAACCTCACTGAAGAGGTTATTTCGACGACCTTAAAGACGCTGAAGTTGCGCTCCAAGGGCGACGCACAGGAGCTTAGTCCTGCGGTCATCATGGTCTTGAAAGGCGAACTGGAGGATAGAGGTCTTATCGCCAAGCCTGAGCCGGTGAAGAAGCCGGTAAAGAAGCCTGTGGTCAAGAAACCTGCTGTTAAGAAGCCGGCGCCCGTTGTCCCTGAAGAGCCCGAGCCCAAGACAGAGACCAAGACCAAGAAAGATGTCGATCCGGCCGTTGCCAAGAAGGTTGCAGCGCCGGTAGCCAAAAGTCCTGCGCCTGTCAAGCCGATCGTTTCGGTGGAGAAGTCGCATAAACCAACTGTTACTCTTGCGGATCTTTCCAGAAAGACAGAGCCGCCGAAGAAAGAAGACAAGCCCGTTGTCAGAGAGCCTCTTCCCAATGAATTAGCTCAATTTGAACGTCCGGCGGAAGAGCATATAACCACCGCTGATGGTAAGAAGGTCATCAAAAAGTTCGTTACCAAGATCATTACTCGCAAGAAGGTGACTGTTGCAGCTCCTGCATTTATCGCTGTTCAGCCTTTACCTAAGAGACGGCCGGCAAGAGATGACCGTTCCGCGGATCACCGCAAGCATGATGATAAGTCAGCGGCTCCATCGACGGCAACGCCTGAAACCCCTGTTATTGCCAAGCGCGATGGCCCGTTGACCGACCTGGACATCAAGGTACCGGTCACTGTCAGCGAACTTTCCTTCAAGCTTCAGCAGAAGGCGAATGTGGTCCTGAAGACCCTTATGGGCATGGGGATCTTTGCCAGCATTAATCAGAATTTGGGTGCTGACATCGTCAGGACGATCTGCAAGGAATTCGGCTTTAATTTGATCGAGGTCAAGTCCCAGGAAGAACAGGTCATTGCCAGCCACGAGAAGGAAAAGGAAGATCCTTCGCTTCTCAAGCACCGCGCGCCGGTGGTGACTTTTATGGGGCACGTTGACCATGGTAAAACTTCGCTTCTGGACGCTATCCGCAAGACAAAGGTCGTTGATACGGAACACGGTGGCATCACCCAGCACATCCGCGCGTATTCCGTGACGATCCCGAAGGGGACGATCACATTCCTGGATACGCCCGGCCACGCGGCCTTCACGGCCATGCGTTCCCGCGGTGCGCATATCACGGACATTGTGGTCGTTGTTATCGCGGCCAATGAAGGCATCATGCCGCAGACCGAAGAGGCGATCGACCATGCCCGCGCTGCCGGCGTCCCGATCCTGATCGCCCTTAACAAGATCGATCTCAAGGACTCGGATATCGACCGAGTCAAAAAGCAGTTAATGGAACATGATCTTTCCCCCGAAGATTGGGGCGGAAAAACGATCGTTGCGCCTGTCTCGGCAACAACGGGTCAAGGGATAGATAACCTGCTGGATATGATCCTGCTGGAAGCTGAGATGCTGCAGATCAAGGCCAATCCTGACAAAAAGGCGACCGGTATTGTCGTCGAAGCCCATTTGAGTCCTGGAAAGGGCGCCTTGGCGACCATGATCGTCCAAAGTGGCACTCTCCATGAGGGTGATATTGTTGTCGTCGGCCCGTATTATGGCAAGGTCAAGGCCATGTTTGATGACCGTCAGCGCAATGTTAAACAAGTCGGCCCGTCAACGCCAGTTGAGATCCTTGGTCTTTCGGCCGTGCCTGAGGCTGGCGAACGTTTCTTTGTCGTTGAATCTGACAAGGTTGCCCGCGACATCACCTCTGTCCGTGAAGAAAAACTCAAGGCGGAGAGGCTGAGAGAAACATCTAAGATCACGCTGGAAGACCTTATGATCAAGAAAGCGGCCGGGGAAGTCAGGGAATTGAACGTGATCCTGAAGGCCGATGTGCAGGGGTCTTTGGGAGCTCTGAAGAGTGCTTTGGAAAAAGTTCCGAATGAAAGCAAAGAGGTCAAGATCCGTTTTATTCATGTTGGTGTCGGCGACGTAAATCCGTCGGACGTGATCCTGGCACATGTGTCCAAGGCCATTATCATTGCCTTTAACGTTGGCACGAGCGCCACTGCGCACGATGAAATGGAAAAAACGCCGGTCGAAGTCCGCCGTTATACGGTCATTTACGACATCGTCAATGATGTCAAGGCCGCGCTCGAGGGGATGCTGAAGCCCGACACCAAGCGCCACTTCATTGCCCGCGCCGAGGTCCGTCAGGTCTTCAAGCTTTCCAAGCACGGGATCGTGGCTGGCTGCTTTATCCTTAAGGGCAAGATGCGCAATCGCCTTAATGTGGACCTGATGCGTGGGACCGAGACTGCCTTTACCGGCAAGATCACGACCCTCAAGCGCTTTAAGGATGACGTCAAGGAAGTCGGCGAAGGTTTCGAGTGCGGTATCGCGCTCGACAAGTTCGACGGCTATCAGGTCGGTGACATTATTGAAGCCTTTGAGATCCAGGAGATCGCAAGGAAGCTATGAAGAAGACCGTCTTCAGCGGGATGCGTCCGACGGGAAAGCTCCACCTGGGGCATCTGGTCGGTGCCCTTTCGAACTGGGTCAAGTTCCAGGATACTCACAATTGCGTCTACGGCATTGTGGATTGGCATGCCCTGATGGGCGAGTATGAGCACGGCGAGAACATCCGCGTCAATATCTTTGACATGGCTGTGGACTGGATCGCCTGCGGGATCGACCCCGAGCGTTCGATCATCTTTGTCCAGTCCGATGTTCCCGAACATCTGGAACTGCAGATGTTTTTGTCCTGCCTGACGCCTTTGGGCTGGCTGGAGCGCAATCCGACTTACAAGGAACAGCTTCGCGAGATCAAGACCCGGGATCTGCAAACGTACGCCTTTCTTGGCTATCCGGTCCTCCAAGCGGCAGACATCCTTCTTTACAAGGCAGCGGAAGTCCCGATCGGGGAGGATCAGCTGCCGCACCTGGAGCTGACTCGTGAGATCGCCCGTCGTTTCAACACCATGTATGGCGTCGAACTCTTTCCGGATTGCAAGGCGATCCTGACCCCGACGCCGCGCCTCATGGGCCTGGATAATCGCAAGATGTCCAAGAGCTACCAGAATACGATCAACCTTTCCGACAGTCCGGAGGAGATCCTCAAGAAGGTAAAGACCATGATTACGGACCCGCAGCGTATCAAGCTGGCGGACCCGGGGCATCCGGAAATCTGCAATGTCTTTAGTTATTACAAAGTCTTCGCTCCGGCGAAAGAGCATGATGTCAGCGCCTGGTGCACCAAGGCTCAAAAAGGCTGCACTGAGTGCAAAAAGATCCTGGCGGATGAGATCATCGAATATCTTCGCCCTATCCGTGAGAAAAGGATCAAGATCGAGCAGGATCGGGTGTTCATCGAGAATGTCCTTAAGACAGGCGCGGCCAAGGCCGGCGCCATCGCGGAAAAGACCATTCAGGAAGTTCGCAAGGCTGTATTTAAATAGCGTGACGCTATGAGCTACAAGTTCCAACTTGATGTCTTCGAAGGCCCGCTGGATCTCCTTCTTTATCTGATCAAGAAGGACGAGCTGAACATCTACGACATCCCTGTCGTTCAGATCACCGAACAATTCATGCAGTATATTGAGATGATGAAGGTCCTGGACCTGGACGGGATCGGCGATTTTTTGGTCATGGCCGCGACGCTTCTTCAGATCAAGTCCCGCATGCTCCTGCCGCCGGATCCCAATGCCGCCCCTGAAGAGACTGATCCTCGTGTTGACCTTGTCCGTCGGCTTGAGGAATATCAGCGGATGAAGGAGGCGGCCGAAGAATTGCGCTTACGGGCCGAGAAGCGCGCGGATCTTTTTTCGCGCCGCATCGACGAAGAGGCGACCCAGGAGATGCGCGAGGATGCCAAAGAGGTCTATTTCGAGGCCAACCTGTTTGACCTGATCACTGCGCTGTCCAAGGCGCTGCGCAACAAGCCTGACAAAGGGGAGTACGAGGTCGTCCGGGAGGAGTTCACTGTTGAGCAGAAGGTCCACACGATCCTGCATCTTCTGGTCGACCGCCAGCGCTTTGGCCTGGATGAACTTTTCGAACGCGCCCGTAACAAGATGGAGGTCATCGTGACCTTCATGGCTGTCCTGGAACTGTGCCGCCTCAAAGAGCTGGTCGTTGTGCAAAAGAGGCTCTTCTCCGATATTGAAGTCATGCGCAATACTGAAAAGATCGTTGTTCAGCAGGTATAATCTATGGAAGAGCTCAAACGGATCATCCTCAATCAGGAAACCGAAGAGGACAGGGTCACGAGCCTGTCGCTGCGGCCTGAGCGGCTGGATGACTTTGTGGGGCAGAAGGACCTGGTCGCGAACATCCGTGTGGCCATCCAGGCCGCCCGCCACCGCAAGGAACCGCTGGAGCACATGCTTTTCTCCGGTCCGCCGGGATTGGGAAAGACGTCGCTGGCCAATATCATTGCTCATGAAATGAACAGCCGCATCACGATCACCTCGGGCCCGGCGGTTGAGCGCGCTGGTGACTTTATCGGCATTCTGACCAACCTTGAACAGGGCGACATCCTTTTTATCGACGAGATCCACCGGCTCTCCAAGACGGTCGAGGAATTTCTCTATCCGGCCATGGAGAATTTCAAGATCGATTTTATTGTCGACAAAGGGCCTTACGCCAAGACCATCAATTTCACGCTCAAGCCATTCACCCTGATCGGGGCAACGACCCGCAGCGGCCTTCTGGCGACTCCTCTGCGCGACCGGTTCGGCATTTTTCATCATCTTGACTTCTATCCGCCACAGGAGCTGGCCCAGATTGTTGCCAATTCCGCGAAGAGATTGACGGTCGATCTTGATAGCGAGGCGGCCATGGAAATCGCGCGCCGCGCCCGCGGAACGCCGCGCGTGGCTAACCGTCTTCTGCGGCGCGTGCGGGATTTTGCCCAGGTCAAGACCGGTTCCCTGACGGTCAGGCTGCCTCTGGTTAAAGAAGCCATGGCGCAACTGAAGATTGATGCCGAAGGCTTGGATGAATTCGACCGCAAGATCATGACGGTCATCCTTGAAAGTTATAAGGGCGGGCCGGTCGGTATCGAAGCCCTGGCTGCGACGCTAAATGAAGAGACCGACACGATTGCGGATGTGGTTGAGCCGTATCTTTTGAAGATGGGTTTCCTGCGCCGCACCTCGCGGGGGCGCGAAGTCACTGATAAGGCCAAGAAACATCTTTTGGGCGACAAGATTGCCAAAGGCCTTTTTGAATAAAGACCATTTTTTTCCTGCGTTTTATATATGGTTAAGAAAATAATCTCTTTCCTGTTGCTGACAGCGATCTTCCTTTTTTTGGGCGATGCGGCTGTAACTGCGAAGTCCAAGCTTATTCGGGTCGCGGTTCTGCGCAATGTGGATCATTGCGTTATTGGCATCGACGGTCCGTACACCATGATCGACATGGTCACTGGCGTTAAGATAGATGCCGGCGCGCGGATGAGGCCAGCGCTGGTCTGCTTAAAGGCAGGCAAGATCAATATTGGGAATAAGTCGTACGAACCGGCAAAGATTATCATTCAGCCCCAAAATGAGGCTACGCTTCGCATTGATGACCGACACTTCCGCGGCAGCATCACGATCATCAGAGATTCCGACCCATCGTTTACCGTCATCAATTCTATCGAGATCGAACAGTATATCCGCGGCGTCCTTTATCATGAGGTTTCCGACAAATGGCCGCTGGAAGCCATCGAGGCCCAGGCGGTAGCCACCCGCACCTATGCGCTTTATGCCATCGAAAAGTCTGTGACCCATGACTACGATGTCACCAATGATATTTATTCCCAGGTTTACGGCGGCAAGACATCCGAACGCTATATCACCAATATCGCGGTCAAGCAAACCAGAGGAGAGGTTCTGACTTATAAAGGGAAGATATTCCCGGCATTCTTTCATGCCAATTCCGGCGGCATTACCGAAGATGCGTATGAACTGTGGCAGATCGATCTTCCGCCTTTAAGGGGAGGGGTTGAGTCGCCGTTCTCGGTCAATTCGCCGCATTACAACTGGAGCAAGAATTTCCGCCTTAAAGATATCCAGGATAAATTGAATACTAAAGGTCTTAAGCTGGGATTAATTAAGGATATCCAGGTCATTGAGCGTAACAAGAGCGGCCGTGTGCGCAAGCTCCAGATCACAACCCGTGATGGCAAGACCGAGATTATGGACGGCAAGGTCTTTCGCGAGGACATCGGTCCCAATGTGCTGCGCAGCAATAAGTATGATGTGGTGATGAAAGGCTGGTATGTGGATTTTGTGGGCCATGGTTGGGGCCACGGCGTTGGGCTTGATCAGTGGGGTGCTTACAATATGGCGCGCTTGCGCTATTCTTATAAGCAGATCCTTTCCTTCTATTATCCGGGTTCAGAACTGGTCCGCTTCCAGGACATCGACTAGGCGAGTGCTTTCTGCACAAGGGCGAGGACTTCGTCAGCCTTGAAGGGTTTGATCATGTAGCCTGTGGCGCCTTGGCGTACGGCCTCGAGCGCATGTTCTTCTGACTTGTAATCGCCGACCGCAATGACCGTAAGTTTGAGCAACTTCTCACGGATATCTGAAAATATCTCGGTATTGATCCCGCTTTCATCATGCAGTCCCATGAATACCATCCGGGCGGCATCTTTCTGCATTAATATCTCCAACGCATGCGATTGTGACTCAACGACAATAAGCGCCGCTCGATTGGCCAGGATAAGCTTAAGGGCCTCGCGAGTGCTTTCTTCGGTATCAGCGATCAGGATGACGTTAGGCATCAAAGCACCACAGGGGTTGTTACAGAGAGAATTTTGACCGGCGCGCTTCCTGGGTTCACGAAGGAATGCGGCTGTGAAGCTGTCAGATAAAGGGAAGCATTCTTGGTCAGCTTAACCTCCTGGTCACTGATGCGGACCAGAACTGTACCATCGATAACAAAAATGAACCGTTCCGTGCCGGGGACGCCTTTTTCCGTTCCTGTTGAGGCCTTGCCTTGCAGTCTAATAATAGTAGGCAGCATCTTTTTGGATGCCGGCTGGCGGACCAGGATCTCTGTTGAAACCTTGTCATTCGGCGCCGGGATGATCTCTAGCTTGTCTTTGGCGGTCAGGGGAGACGGCGTTTCTTCAGGCGCGCTCTGGTAGAATTCCGACAGGTTGGCGCCAAGGGCGAGAGCGATCTTGTGATGCGATTCGACCGTGCCGACCATCTTTCCGTTCTCGATGCGGGAAAGAGTGGCGATCTGAACTCCACTTTGCTTGGAAAGCTCCGCAAGCGATATCTTGCGTAATTTTCTTAACCTTTGAATTTGTGTGCCGATCTGCAGCATAATCACCTTCCTTTATGTACCCTAATTCCTTCTAAAATTGTTATTAATAATAACATAGAATGATAAATAATCAATAGGCAAAAATATTTTTTGAGAAAATTTGATAAATCTTCATTTTATCTCTTGACATATCGTCAATCTTATGTTACATTTTTCTCAGTTAGTTGACGATTAAACAAATCAAGCCCCAACCCCCTTGGGCAGGTTCAAGAAAGTTCCTATGCCAGACCAAAAAACTGTTTCTATCTACACCGTCCTTCTTCTGATGAAAAACATGCGCTCCAGCCTCGGGCTGGAGGCTATGTCGGAATTCCTCGACGCCTACACTTTGACTGTCGAACGAATGAACCCTGAATTGCGACGCGAGGTCAACAGGGTCCTCTGTGATCGCGCCCTTCAAAGCCTTTACGAATCCGTGGTGAATTATGAAAAAAAATAATCTCCTGATCATTTTCTGTCTGGCAACGTCCTTTGCTTACGGCGAGGATCTTCCATCCTGGCGTAACCTTTCCCTGTCGCTGGGCCAGGAAAACGTAAGCAACGCATGGATCGGAAACGGAGAACAGGAAAAGCTTTATTTTGCAACCCGGCAGGGATTGTTTGCCAGCGACCTTCCTGCACATGGCCTGACGCGTCTGCCGTCACGGATTTTAAGCGGCCCTGTTAACGACCTCTTTATAAAGGAAGACGAAAAAGGCCTTTTTGCCGCAACTGACAGCGGCCTTCAATTCAGCAAGGATCTCGGCGAAACATGGACGAATATCTTCGCAGGAGAAAAAGCTCTCACAGTCCTGGAAGACGCCGGACGATTACTGGTCGGAACAGACAAGGGACTCTACCTGCGTAAGTCTGAGAAAGAAACCGTCTTTCGATTGCCTGGGACCGTTGGCCGGATGACCATTCGGGCCCTGCGGTCTCATCCCAAAGGAACTATTATCAT
>JADFXE010000011.1 GCA_015233705.1 Candidatus Omnitrophota bacterium | reverse complement strand
CTTTCGCGGCAGAGGCCGCAGCTGATCTTTCAGTCATCATCGTCGGCAGGCCAGCCGGGTCTGCAGCTGGCGAAGGAGATTCTGCGCGTTCCTGTTGATCTGGAAAAAGGACAGCTGAGCCTTCCGGAGATGTTCGGGCTGGTCGCAGGGAATAATCTTTTGAACGGGGAACTGAGTATCGATGTCCTGAAGAACAAGGCGAATGAGCGTCTGGCCAAAAGCTCGCGGCTCAGTTTGGATGCCGGTGTCTTCCTTAATAACGGTAAGCTGTCTTTCAGCGGCGGCATGAGCGGCGTGTTTCAGGATATTGTGGCCGGCGTTAAGACAGGGAACGCGATTGGCGCGGCAGTCCCGGTGGTGTTTAATTTTGCCGGGCAGATCATGGATATTATTACGGGGAAGAAGGGAAAACAGAAGGAACTGGCCCTGAAAATGACGCAGATCTCCCAGCATCGCATGGAAGACGCGGTTGTGGGGCAGGTCCATGAGGCGAGTGTGCTGTTCATCGAGATCAGCCGGGCCCGCAAGCAGATCGCCCACCTGCAGACAGTGGTGGAAGACTTGGAAGAGGCGCCGAAGGTGCTGGCGGCGCGGGAGGCCGGAGGATTTTCGGTCACGGCAGAGCACAATGCTCTCTCTCAGCAGATCGGCGAATATCGTGCCCAGATATCGAGTTGGCAGGAGAAACAGAAAACAGCGACCATGGAACTCAATCAGATGCTGGGACGGTCGACAGAGCATCTGCAGGATGAGCTGGCGCCGCAATTGGTGTGGGACGGTGAATTCACGGCGATGACCGACAAGGTCAAAGAGGCCAAGCTGGCGCAGCTGACAGGACTGGGCAGTCCTAATTATCGTCTAAAGGGGGCGCAGGTGGCACTGGAGGCGGTGGAACAGACGATCAGGCTGCAGGGTCTGGAATTTCTTCCGTCGGTAGATCTGACGGGCCTGTTTGTTCCCGGCGCTCCGGGGCAGCCCATGAATCCTTTGTTCGATCTGACTCCCGGGTCAAAGATGCGAACCAGTGTGCTGAGAACCGGGCCGAACGGGGCGATCAATTTTGAGATCCCTTTGATCGACACCGGACGGAAGGCGCGGGAGGAGATCGCCCTTTTGGAAAGGACAAAGGCGCAGCTGCACATGAAGGTGGTTAAGACAGAGCTGGGCGGTGAGCTGGCCCGTGTGGCGGCAGAGACGCACGAGTTGAGCCGGCAGATCGCGCAGGCCGAGGAGGAGCGCCGCGCCGCTGAGCAGGCATGGCGTCTGAAAGTCGATCGGCCGGATTTCTACAGGAAGGACCAGGCCGTCGAGGAGCGCCTGCGGATCGCCAGGATCGCGCAACGGATAGTGGATCTTAAGGCAGACTATTTCAAGGGTGAAGCCCGTCTGAGGCGCCTGCAGCTTTTAGGATACAACGAAATGCTGGTCAGGCCGTCGACGGCATCATCGCTGGCCGCGCGGATTGTGGCGCCGGATGGTCGCGCTTTGTCCGTGGACCATCCTGCCCTGACGATGGAGGGCTTGGATGGCAGGCTGTTGTCTTTGGATCTGCCTGATGCAGATACTGGTCGGTCCGACGCGGGTTCTGGGCCACAGCGGCCGGGTGTCTTATGTTCCGGATCTGTGACCTATCCCGCTACCCGGTCGACGGATGGCAAGGATGGCTTCAACCTCTGGACCTTGATGCGGGGGAAGGATGGCGAAGCGGGACGGGAGAGCCGGCTGGATATCGCCCTTCGGATACTCATTGAAGAACCGAACATTGTGGTCCGGCAAAAGACCATGGATTTTCTGGTCGAGGAGCTGCAGAACGAAGGCCGTTTCCAGGAACGGCTGGAACAGGTGATCCTGACTACGCCGTATTCCGAAGTCGCCGAGAATCTCTTGGCTTTTGTGGTGCATCGGGATGGCCATGATGTGCGGCTTCTGGTGCAGTATATCGGCAAGGCCATGGAACAGGGGAAGGCGGATGTTGTCCGTACCGGGTTCCAGATGTTAAATGACATCCTGCTACAGGATCCGGGAGCTGTTGAGCAGCTGGCCGGGTTTGTCCCATCGACGGACACCAAGGGCATTTCTGTTCACCTGCAGGACCCGGTGGATTCGCTCCGGAGGATCATGTTGACTTTCTTGGCATGGACGCCGGAAGATTCTCTCGCGAAGGTCCGGTCGTTGCAGAGCGATTACTGGACCACAGATCAGCTGGCGCAGATTTACGGCAATCTTATCCGAAGTCAGGATAATGTTCCGCAAGGTCTGGCAGGGCTTCTTTACGACGAGATCATCCGCCGTCAAGCCTTGGTCAACATTGACGAGGTCTTTCACCCGGGCCCGTTTGCCGACCTGACATCCATGGTGTTTGATAAGGATTTGCGCGCAGCGGTTATGCTTCGGGAGTACGGTGAGGCTGACCGCAGGTTCCTGAGAACATCTCCCCGGTGGCGGGAGATGAAGAATTTTATTTCTCCGGTGCTGTATGAAAGGGCCAAAAAGTCCGCGGAGGCCGTGGTCCAGGAGCGCCGCAAGGCAAGCGGTCCGGCATTGCTGGGTAGTGATATCGTTGACATTGGCGGAGATGAGACGATTGGTCTGGTGTATTTTCATACGTTGAACATCGAGGAGCAGAAAAAATTCATCGCGCGAACGAATGATGTTCCGCTGCTTACGCGGATCTTCCGGTCCCAGACGCCGCTCAGAAGTCTGGCCTTGAACCGGTTGATGACAACTGCCCTGGGGCGGGTCCTGGTCTTGCAGATCTATCAGGGAACCGAAGATAAGGAGGTCACCAGGCTGGTGGAGAAATATCCTTGGGCGGATGTCTTGCGGGCTGATATCCGGGCCGCGGACAATCCGGTCTCAATGGATGTTTATCGGCAGGCCATGGAGAAGATGGCGGCGCGTACCGGCGAGGAAGTCTTCCTGAATATCCGTCTGGCCACGTACAGTCTTCCGGAACTGCACGCGGCGAACGATCCGCGAGGAGACGGCCCCCGGAGGCGTCAGATCCAGATGACTGCCACACGGCTGGCCTTGGACGTGCTGGCAGAAAGGGCGAAGAACCAACCGCGGTGGGTGTCCGGACAGGCGGTGCATACGGCCCGGGAGCAGGCGCTGCTGGATGAGTTGAGACAGCGGATCGGCATTGTTCACGATCCGGAAGAATTTAATGTTTATTTTGACAAGCTGGGGCTTCAGGCGGATGAGACCACTAGGCCTGTTCTGACGGACATCAAGAAACAGCGGGACAGTTTTATTGAAGCGATCGGCCGTAATGATCAGAGTTTTCCCAGCATCACCATTTGGTCCAAGATTGTGCTCGGGCTGGCGGGCGGCCTGTTCGCTTTTTTTGCCTCCCGGAACAAGTTCAAGGGGCTGTGGAGGCGCGTGGCAGGCAATGATTCGATGATCCGTTCTCTGCGTCGGGAATTTGAGGCGGAAAGCGGCAACGGTAACGGCCGGCCTAACGGACGGGGACTGGCGACCGATGTGGTCGTCATTCCGGATAAGGGACTGGATGAGACATTCACCGGACCGCTGCAGAATTGGCGGAACATTGTTTCACGCTGGAGACATGAGCAGCCCGGAGCTCCGGTCATTATCGAGGACATGACGCTGATCCTCAACAGCGCTTTCGAAGTTCTCCGTAAGGCCCCGTATGATCCCGAACTGATGTTCAGAGAAGGGCCTGGCCCGGCTTCTAACGAACGATATCAGACCGCGCTGAGTTATTTAAATCTGCTCTCGATTGATACGTTCAATGCCTTGAATGATCTTTTACAGGGCGACAATACGGGGTTGGATGATTATCAGAGAGAAAAATTGCTGAATGCTGTACAGATGCTCAAGCGCACCATGGAATATGCCACCACCTATTTGCGTATCCTGGAGTATCGGTGGATCATTGATACGGTAATGAGTTACAAGTTCGCCGATAGCAGCTTGGCCGAACGGCTCAAGATATATCCTTTCATGAGATGGGTGCTTTTATACAGTTACCAGCTGGGCAAGTCTCAGAAAAGAATCCAGAAGGAACTTCCCGATCTTTTGCGCCAGGGCAATGAACTGATGCCTTCGTTATATGGCGATCCGGACGATATTGTGGAAAGGAACAAGGGGTTGCTATCGACGGCCATCAAGACGGCGAGCAACCTGACTTCGCTGGGGACGCTGACCGCGCGCAATAACAGCAAGGTGCGCCGTTTTGCAAGTCGGCTGCGATTGTTTGCGGTGCCTGTAGGCGTTGCGGCCTTAAGTGCGATGGGGCTTTTGGGAATTCCCGGGACTGCGGGTTTGTCTTTGTTCGGGGCGCTTGCCGTTGCGGTCAGCTTGGGGATCTTCTGGATTCCCAACATGAACATGATGGAAATGTCATGGAGTCAGACCATGAAGCGGGTTGCGGGTAATCTGGTCTCGGGGTTGCGGGAGCGTTTGGGAGGAGCGCCCGCAGGTGAGGCTCAACCTCGTGATGAGGAGCAGGGTTCGGTGAAGCTGGCGGTTGAGGACGGGATGAAGAAATTAAGACGCGAACTTTCTCCCAAGAGCAAGCGGAGCGTTGATATGGTCGTCATGCTGTCCGAGGATCCCAGCACGGATGAGGTGGACAGCCTGAAGCGGTATGTCGAAGGCCGTCGCGGGATCGTGTTCCGGAAGGATGTTCCCGTCGAGGTCCTGCCGACCAGACGCAAGGGCAGCGGCAATGCTTACCTGGAGGCTGTTGCAACCCTCAAGGAAAGACTTCAAGACGCGGACTTCATCAGGCAGTATCCGCACCTTCAGGGCGTTGACTGGAAGGATATGAAAGTGATGTTCGTCTTTGCCAGCAACCAGGAGCTGCGCAATGACGGGCTTCTGGATTGGGGCGTTATCAATGGTTATCGGACGTCTGTGTGTGCGGATGGCCCCTGTTCCGGGTCCTCTGCTGCGCAGGAGTCGCCCACAGCAGACGAGGCTCGGGGGCGTCATATTCTGATCTATAGCCGGGATGCCTATTTTGGCCCTGTGCAGGGATTCGAGGAGGGCGACATTGGCTTGATGGGTAATTGGGTCGATGCCAAGGCTCTGAAAAGTCTCGGGTTGCTGAATGTCGACGTGACCCAGAAATGGCCCCGGGTCAAGGAATTGCTGGAGAAGCTCGACGTTGAAATGTTGCGGAACAGCCGTGAGCAGCGGATCCATCCGAGCAAGATAATGCAGTATTTGCGGAGGAACTACGATTTGGGGAATAGTTCCCTGAAACAGTATCCGGCGATGACCGGGGTGATGGCGCTTGGTCCGCGGGTTGTGGGTGCGGTGGGGGATCTGCTCAAACATCTGGAGAAAAAGCCGGACCTGGTCGCGCGGCTGAAATATCTGAACTTTACCAATGATATCCTGAACATCTTTGTCAAGCCGGAAAGCGAGACGATTCGGGATTATCCTGAGGTCCGGGTTGACTGGGATGACGTTCATCATAATTATGACGAGCCTGAGAAGGATAACCTTTACGAACTCTTTCGATCTTTCTATGCGACGCTTTCCCATGCCAAAAGACACAAGGCGCCCGGAGGGATGGCGGTCAGTGCCACGATCCCTTATCCTGGCGAGGCGGTTCTGGTGCATGTGGACGGAGCTGATGATCTGGCGAAAGTCAATGAGCTTCTGCGGCAGCAGGGTGGCGGGGGCGCGGAGCTTCCTTGGTTGACGCCGGGGATGTCTTTGCCGCAGGCAGATATCGCGGAGCCTCCTGCGGTTCTGCCAGAGGCTGCCTTGGCGGGTGGAGGCGAAAGCGACTCCGGTAAAGAGCGGTCCCCGTCGCAGGTGAAGGAGCTTATTTCTGATCTGCAGGAGCCTCGGGCAAAGATGCCTGTTCCACAGGAAGAGCCGGAAGCTGAGGTACAACTGAGCAGTCCTGGTCATCCCCCGGCGATTGAGTCTTCCGGTAAGGATCCGGTTATGGAAGTTGGCCAGGCAGCGTCAGAGGAGTCGGTGACGGGTCGCGGCGCGGAGCATTCTTTTTCTGAGGGGCCCGTTGCTATTTCAGCTCCAGAGGCAAAGATGCCTGTTCAGCAGCAAGCACCCGCGGATGAACCGCAGGTAAGCGCGCCCAGTGAACGTCCGGCAGAGGGGACTCTTGGCGAGGTGCAAGTTCCGAATCGTGAGCCTGTCTTGGCGGCTTCAATGGGGCAGGATTTCCCAATCGCGGGCGACCCGCTGACGCAGGAGCGGATCAGTGCTCAGATGGCCCTGGAGCGGGCCGAGCGGCGAAAGAAGGCGGCTGACGCGGAAGTGGCGTCATTAAGGGCCCGGAAGTACGGTAATCAGCTGGACTGGATTACCCCTATTAATACAGCGGTAGACGGCGGGGTCAAGGCACAGATCGAGATCGAGAAATTGCAGGCAAAGATCGCGGATATTGAGAAACGCATGGCCGCGTCTGGAACATCTCTCGGGGCTGCCAATGGGTCGGCTAGGACAGCGGAGCAAATCAAGGTCGCTCAAGATGAATTGCGGCAGGTCGATCCCATATTACGAAAAGTATCCGACGCCCTGGAGGGGGCGGCAGATATTGCGGTCGTTAAAGAAGAGGAGGTCGGGAAGTTGGAACCGTATGTCGTCGATATCCTTGCTTTTGCCAAGTCGTCCGGGATGGCGGGCGATGAGACCGGTCGTCTGGAGAACACGTTATCGGGCTGGAAGCTCCCTGGCCAGGAGAGAAAAGATTCTGCAACGCCGTATCAGAATTTTAAGGCCGGCATTGATCTTCTTCGAGACAGTGGAAATCTTTCCGGGCGCGAGGAGCTTGTTCAGGAAATGCGCAGCGTGATCCAGGTGATGCAAAAGATGGTGGCTTGCCGGATCGTCGAGAATGAACGAGCGCTTGCCGGAGTGCCAGCCGGATCAGGTGCAGGGGGCGGCCCTGATCCTGACGCGGCCGAACGTGTGATAGCCCGCCGTGCGTCCGCTGTTCAGACAAAGAACGGCGGCGGGGATCTTTCTGATGCCGCCGGCAGTGTTCGTTTCGAATCTGGCGGTCGTGCTGCTTCCGACGAGAGTTTCTCTTCTTTGACCCGTATCGATCAGGTCCTCCAGTCGTTCCGTGGATTTGACTTCGATATCCTGAGTCTGCAGCCATTCACGGAAGTTCTCAACGCGGTTTCTTTTCTTCCGTTTCCTTGATTTCTTAATTTTCATCAGGATCAGAAGGGCATTCCAGGCGCCGGAGAATACGGACTATATTGCGCGCGGACGAATTCCTTCCTTTTTCACAATATCCTGTTAAAATCTCCCCACTATGCCGCTCATCAATTTGCAAGATATCACCGTCGCATTCGGCGGGCCGCGGGTTCTGGACCGGCTGACGTTCCAGTTGGAGCCGGGAGAGCGTGTGGCCATGCTCGGCCGTAACGGCGCGGGCAAGAGCACGTTCATGAAGGTCATGACCGGCGCGATCGAGGCCTCCGAAGGCACGGTCAGCATCCAGAAGGGGCTGGTCGCGACTTATCTGCCGCAGGATGTGCCGCGCGACATCACGGGCCAGGTTCTGGATGTGGTCCTTTCCGGCCTGGGAGAACGCGCGAAAACGCTCAGCGAGTATCATCACATCAGTCACCGTCTGCACACGGATCACAGTCCGGAATTGATGCGCCGGCTGGACGCGCTGCAGGATGAGATCGACCGGACCGGAGGCTGGGAGCTGGACCATCAGGCCGAGCAGGTCATTTCCCGGATGAAGCTTGATCCCGAGGCCGAGTTCGTCAATCTTTCCGGCGGGCAGAAACGCCGCGTGGTCCTGGCGCGTTCCTTGGTCCAGAAGCCGGACGTTCTTCTTCTGGATGAGCCCACCAATCACCTGGACATTGATTCTATCGACTGGTTCGAAGGTTTCCTGAAAGAATATCCCGGCGCGGTCGTCTTTGTCACGCACGACCGGCGGTTCATGCAGAATGTGGCGACCCGTATCATTGATCTTGACCGCGGACGGCTGACAAGCTGGTCGTGCGATTATCGGACCTATCTGGAGCGCAAGGCCATTTCGAGCGCCATTGAAACGGTCACGGCCGTCAAGTTCGACAAGAAATTGAGCGAAGAGGAGCTTTGGATCCGCCAGGGCGTGAAGGCCCGACGCTGCCGCAACGAAGGCCGGGTCAAGGCCCTGGAGGAGATGCGCGATGAACGCCGCCGGCGCCGCAGTAAGGAAGGCCTGGTGCGCCTGACCGCGCAGGAGGCTGACCCGTCGGGACATCTGGTCATCAAGGCCTCGCGCATCGGCTGTTCCTACGGCGACACCTGCCTGGTGCGCGACTTCTCGACGAACATCATGCGCGGCGACAAGATCGGCATCCTGGGGCCCAACGGCTGCGGCAAGACGACACTGCTGAAGATCCTGCTCGGGAAGATGGAGCCGACTAAGGGAACGGTGCGCTTCGGCACTCAGCTGGAGATCGCGTATTATGATCAGCTGCGCGAGGAGCTGGATGATTCCAAGACCGTGATCCAAAATATCTGCGGCGGCGGGGACAGCGTCATAATCAACGGCAAGCCGCGGCACATCATCGGCTATCTGCAGGATTTTCTGTTCACGCCTGACCGCGCCAACACGCCGGTCCGGGTCTTGTCCGGCGGCGAGCGCAACCGCGTTTTTCTGGCGCGGCTGTTCACCAAGCCGTCGAATGTCCTGGTCATGGACGAGCCGACCAATGATCTGGATATGGAAACACTTGAGCTTTTGGAGGAATTGCTGGTCGAGTATTCCGGCACGCTCATTCTGGTCAGCCATGACCGGGCCTTTTTGAACAATGTGGTCACCTCGACCATGGTCTTTGGAGGCAACGGCGAGCTGAATGAATATCCCGGCGGTTACGATGACTGGCTTCAGCAGCGCGCGAATAAGGTGGCTGCGCCATTGGTCGAGGCAGCTGCGTCAAGGCCGGATAAGAAGTCCGCGCCTGTGCCGAAGTCTCCTGGCAAGGTCAAACTGTCTTACAAGGAAGCTCGCGAGCTGTCTGATCTACCTGATCGTATCGCTGAAATGGAAAATGAGCAGGAGGAGCTTTGCATGCTTCTGGCCAGCCCGGACTTTTACAAGGAGGCTCCGGAGGAGATCACCAGGGTTCGGACACGTTCTGAAGCGCTTGGCTTCGAGATTCTCGCGGCCTACAAGCGCTGGGAAGAGCTGGAATCAAAAGTCTTGTCTTTTAAGGTTTTATAAGTATTATTAGTTCACTGCAGTCAGGAAGATCTCGTTTAAAACAGAGAGATTCAATCCAAGCCGGAGAATTATGGAAAATGTGATGACCCATAGGAGAAGGCGTTCGTTGATCCGCAAGGAAATGAGGATCGCGCCGGTCGTGGTCCATTCCGCGGCCAGGCGTTTTGTGGACCGGTTGACGCGTGTCTACCGGAAGGCGTTCGTGTCCCCGGAAATGACCCAGGTTGATCTTCACAAGGAAGAGGGATACGCTTGGTTCCAGAAGGGTGAGTACATCAAGGCCAGGGACGCGTTCTTCTTTTATCTCGACGAGGTTGAGGAGCTCGAGCCGGGTGTGCTTTATATGCTCGCCATGTGCTACAAGAATATGGATGAGAACAAGGAAGCGGTCGAGTTCCTGAGAAAAGCGGACTGGATTGCCAGGAACGATCCGGACATCATCAACGAACTGGGCGAGTGTCTGTTCAATATTGAAGAATATCCTGAGGCGATCACGTTCCTGTCCAAAGCAGCGAAAATGACCCCTGGCGATGCCGGTGTTTATTATCGTCTCGGCGTTTGCCACGAGAAGCTCGGGAAGACCGCCGAGGCCGAGAAGTTTTACAGGAAGGCCGTGGCCCTTGACCCCAATCAGATCGAATATCATGAGACCCTCGGGCTTCTCTATCAGGCCAAGGAGCGGCACAAGGATGCCCTTGCCTGCCTCAGGGACGCGCTGCACGCCGAATGGCGTCAGAAACGGGGGGGGGGGGTAATCCTCTTTCTCAAAAAGCTGATCGAGCCGATGGTGACGCCGGAGAATCCAGCCTGAATGCCTCGACTATTCTCGCGGAAAACAACGCCAGATAGTACGCGACAGTGTCCGCGCTGCGAGCCAAGAAAAAAATCATTATTTTTATTCCGACGCTTGACTTCATGATGGGAAGGTTCTAAACTCGTCAGTGAAGAGATTCTATTTGTGTCGGCCATAGCAAGATGAGGGTTGAATATGTCCAAGATTCTGGTTGTTGATGATGAACCAACGTATCAAAAGCTCCTTGGTGAATTGATCCGGCGTGCGGGGTACGAAGTGGTCATTGCCAGGGATGGGTTAGAGGCCAAGGTCGCCCTTGAGGAACACGGTCCTGACCTGATGGTTCTCGACGTGATGATGCCCGGCATGAGCGGTTATGAAGTTGCGCACAGCGTTAAACAGGACAAGAAATTCGTGGATCTGCCGATCCTTCTTTTGACTGCCCGCGGACGGGAGCTGGATTCGCGTCTGAGCGAGGCCATGGGCATTGAGTATTTGCACAAGTCCTGTTCTCCCCAGGAGCTTTTGGAAAAGATCGATGTGATGTTAACTCCCGCCGAAGAGTAAGCGGCGGATCTTTGAGCGCGACATTCGTTATTAAGTCAAGTCGTCATGAAGAAAGAAAAGGTCAAGATAGGGTTTTCGGATCTGGCGCTTCTTTTTCCCAGATTGGTGCAGAAGGGATATGTTAATCAGGATTTTCTGACCAGTCCCCGGTTTTGCGACCTGGATGTGGAGTTCCGGAGTTGGTTCCCGCAGTATACGGAAGAACATTTCCATCAGGTTGAATTTATTCTCGAGCATTTTTATTCTGCCAAGGCCAAGCCCCGGAAGAAGATGTCTGACCCCCAGTTCAAGGAATTCTTTGAACATGACGCGAAGATGGCCGACGGGTTGAGCCGACTTATTGATTTCGGTGTTGAGAGCAGGATTCGCAAGAATGAAGATAAGAATAAATATCTTCATGATTAAAGTCGGGCTTTGGCCCGGACGGATGTAGGTGATGTTTTGAGCGATACGGTCATGGATCCCTGCCTTGTTTTCCCTTCCTTCGCAGGCAGGATCGGTTCCCCCGGTTGATGTGAGATGGCAGAAGACAAGATCATCCGTTCCTTACAAGAGGCTGTTGGCAAGCGTGCGCCTTTGAAAAGCCGCACGAACGCCTTGCGTCTGGTCAACAGTTTTGGCGATGACCTCGACGGGCTGGTCCTGGAGCAGTATGGCCGTCATTGTGTGGCCCAGGTCTTTGAGGAGCACTGGCTCAAAGAGCAGAGGCTGCTGGCCGATTTTGTGAAGGAAGAGCTCGGGGCCGAGTATTTTCTTATCAAGGACCGTACGCAGTCCGCGTCCTCCAAGCCGGACGCGATCAGGATGAACGTCCTGATCGACAGCGGCTCGTCCCGGACGATCGTTGAAGAGGACGGGATCAAGTTCGAAGTGGACATGAACGACACTTTAAACACCGGTTTGTTTCTGGATATGCGTGCCAACCGCAAGGTTGTCGGCGAAAGGGCCCGGGGCCGCAAGGTTCTCAATACATTTGCTTATACCTGTTCTTTCGGTGTTCATGCGCGGGCGGGTGGCGCCTCAGCGGTCGTGAATGTGGATATCAGTCGCAAAAATCTGGAGCGCGGGCGGATCAATTATCAGCTGAACCAGCTTCCGTCGGCAGAGAATGAGTTCATCCGCGCGGATGCGGTCCAGTATCTGGAGCGTGCGGTTAAGAAGGATAACCGGTTCGATCTGATCATTTTGGACCCGCCGTCGTTCGCGCGGCATGAAGGCAAGGTCTTCAGCGTCAAGAAAGATCTGGCACATTTGCTCAGGATGGCGATCGCGGTGCTTGAGCCTGACGGGACCCTGTTCGTGGCCACGAATTACAGCGAGATGACGCATGATTATCTGGAAGGGTTGATCGAGACCGAGGCCAGGGATCGTGCGATTAAAAAGATCGAGCGTTTTGGGCAGGATGAGGATTTCGTCGGCAGCGGTCTGATGCCGGAAAGTTATCTGGCGGCGCTGTTGGTCGAGCTATGAACAGGAATCTGGGGAAAGTCCCGTTGGAGCGGGCGCTGTCAAAGTTGGGGCTGGCTTCCCGTACGCAGAGTCGGGAGTGGATTCTTGCCGGAAAGCTCAAGGTTGACGGGCAGGTGATCAAGGACCCGTTTTTTCCAGTCGTGCCTGAGACGGCGAAGTTTTCAGTCGAGGGAAAGATTTTCGAGCGGCAGGCGTGGCAGGCGATCGCGTTCTACAAGCCGCGCGGCGTGGTGACCACCCGGTCCGATGAGCAGGGCCGCAAGACGATCTACGATGTTCTGCCGAAGGAGTTTCACAGTCTTCACGCGGTCGGTCGGCTGGACATGGCGAGTACGGGCTTGTTGATCCTGACCAATGATACGCGGCTGTCTGATCATCTGACTGATCCGGCCAACGGCATTGTGCGCAAGTATGTGGTTACGGTCGAAGGGCTTTTGACGCCGGAGAAGATCCGTTTGGCCGAGCAGGGCATCATGGATGAGGGTGAGCTGCTCAAGCCTTCGAAGATGGATCTGCGCAAGGCCAGCAACAAAGAATCGCATGTGGTCGTTGAGCTGACAGAAGGAAAGAATCGCGAACTGCGTCGGCTTTTCCGGGCCCTGGGGCATCGGGTGAGGCGTCTTAAGCGCATTGCGTTCGGGCCCCTGGAGCTGGGGGATCTGGAGCCGGAAAAGTTTCGTTTTCTAACAAAAGAAGAAATGGGATGGGGTCAATGATGTTTGAGGAGTTATTGGTTGCGATCAAGAAGATCAAGGCTGAGGAGACGCGCAAGCAGTCAGAGAAGTATTTTGAAGTCGTTATTGCTAAGACGGAGATGGAGGCTCTACACGCGTTATTACTCTCCTATTTTGGAACACCTTTGAAGCCGGCCGGCGAGCGTCCGGGCCCTGAGGTCAGGGCGTATGCTGATCCCTACGGCGGCATTCAGCCCAATCAGATCATGTATTTTCGACAGGGTCAGGCCGGGGCTGAATTTGCGCTCCTGTGGCCCTGGGGCAGCGGGATGTCCCTGACTGCCAAGATCATCCGCGAATAGAGAATATCCCATGAGACCATTTCATCACAACAGCCAGAGACGTCCACAGAATTCGTATCAGCGTCCGCAGATGATTCCGCGTCACGTGCCCCGTCGGCCTTTGGATGAGGCTGAGGCGCGTTTCATGGCCGGGACGCCGATCGATCCTACGCCGCGTATCCGGCTGGAGGACGGGAGCAGCGAGCTGACTATGCGCGCCATGGATCTGATCTGCCCGATCGGTATGGGGCAGCGCGGGCTTATTGTCGCGCCGCCCGGATCAGGCAAGACGACATTTCTCAAGCACATCTGCCAGGCGGTCGGCAAGGGTTATCCGCAGGTCAAATTGTATTGTCTTCTGATCGACGAGCGGCCGGAAGAGGTGACGGATTTCCGGCGTAGCGTCACGGCCGATGTTCGCTGGTCTTCCTCGGACCAGGAGTATGAGCATCATGTGCAAACCGCCGATGAGCTCATGCGCCAGGCCATGCGCGAGGCCGGGGCCGGCGAGAACGTGATGGTCCTGATCGATTCGCTGACGCGCCTTTCGCGTGTTCATAACGCGGAGCGCCGTTCCAGCGGGCGGACCTTGTCGGGCGGCGTGGACGCGCGGGCCATGGAAGTGCCGCGGCGGATCTTTGGTTCAGCGCGCAAGATCGAGCACGGCGGGTCGCTCACAATCCTGGCGACCATTCTGGTCGAGACCGGCAGCCGGATGGATGATGTGATCTTCGAGGAATTCAAGGGCACGGGGAACATGGAGATCGTTCTGTCGCGCGAGATCTCCAACCGCCGGATCTTCCCGGCGATCGATATTGCCAAGAGCGCCACGCGCAAGATGGAACTTCTGCTTGAACCTGAAGAGCTCAAGCGTGTTGAGATGATGCGTCGCGTTCTGGCCGGCATGTCGCCGGTCGAGGCGGCTCAGAAGATTCTGGAAGTCCTGCAGAAATATCCCACGAACAAAGATCTGATCGCCGCGGTGGGTGGGGATGTCTGATCTCCACGACCTTGGCCCTCAGCCGATCGATGGCTTGATGACGCGTCTGGGTCTGTCGAATGCGGACCTGGTCCGTGCCTCTACGTTGCAGCTTTCCTTTAAAGTGGTTCAGAAGGCCCGCAAGGGACGCCGGCTGACACCTAACGCCCAGAAGAAAGTACTTCAGGCTATCCGGGCGGTCCGGCCGGAACAGGTCTTTGTCATCGGGGATCTTTTCAATTATTAACCCAAATTTTGCATTTCACATCTTTCCCCGTCGATAACCTGAAGAAGATGGAAATGCAAAATTTGCCTCCGGCCACGCCGAAGGCGTGGGGTAACCCCGACATTCGCAGTATGTTGCGAATGTCGGCCCTTCGGGCGGATTTTGCCTATTGCAAAATTCGGGATTAAGCATTTTTGAAGAAAAGATGATTACTTTTGTTGACAAAATCGGAAAAATAGTACATACTTGCTCCCGAGTAACAGATTGGGAAAGTGATCTTAGACCGTTAGGTAGAAGGTAACTGCCAAACGGTTTTTTTATTAAGGTCATTCCCGCTACTCAAATTCTATTAAAAGGAGGTATTTAGTAATGGCAAAAGGTAAAGTGAAGTGGTTCAATGATCAAAAGGGTTTTGGCTTTATTACTCCTGAGAATGGCAAAGATGTCTTCGTACATCACAGCGAAATTCAGGGTGAAGGCCGCAAGTCGCTGATCGAGGGACAGGAAGTCGAGTTTGAAATCGTTTCTGGTCCTAAAGGTGAGCAGGCTAAGAACGTAGTGAAAATCTAATCAGCCAACACAAGGCCCGGCGCATGCCGGGCCTTCTTTTTTAATGAGGCCGCAACTTACGGAGCCGAAGGCGAATGTAAGTGGCTGGCCGAATTAACCCCGCCGAAGGCGGGGTAACTAGTCGCCCCGCCAGGGGCGGGGTTCATTCGCGCACTGACTTTCGTTCAATTCATTCCGCAAGTCAGGCGCTCATGAAGGATCTAATCTAAGAGGAGACAGAGATGAATATTTTCGTCGGCAATTTGCCGCGTGAAGCGACCCAGGAAGACCTGCAGGCGGCATTCAGCGCTTTCGGTCAGGTCGCATCCGTGAACATCATTAAGGACAAGTTCACTGGCGATCCCCGTGGTTTCGGGTTCGTTGAGATGCCTGCCAAGGCGGAAGCTGATGCCGCTATCGCTGGCGTCAAGGAGATCAAGGGTCGCATGGTCACGGTCAATGAGGCGCGTCCGCGTGAAGCGAGCGGTCCTCGTGGCGGTGGCGGCGGTCGTGGCGGATTCGGCGGCGGCGGTAGCCGTGGCGGATTCGGCGGCGGCGGTTATGGCGGCGGTGGCGGCGGTGGTCGCGATCGCGGTCCGCGTCGCAGCAGCTGGTAATCCCGGCTGTTTCTGACAGAGTTTATTACGCCCCTCGTGGTCGCAAGATCACGAGGGGCGTTTTAATGAGCCCCAAACTTATGTCATCCCGTCTAGACGGGATGACATAAGTTTGTAGGGCGAATTAACCCCGTTTCCGAAAGGAAACGGGGTAATGAGGTGCGCCCGCAGCAAAAAGCTTCGGGATTAATTCACGCCGTAACGCCGCGCGTTCATCGCTGGCAACCTCTCTTCTTCCATGATATATTGTTTTCACTGTTGCTGGCTCAGCCGTCGGATCCGGGGTCCGGATCAAGGCAGCTGCTGTGAAACAATAAAGGGTTTGTCTGATGAGCACGCTTGACAGCCGTGGTTTTCGCGCCCTGTGGGTTACCGAGTTTCTCGACGCATTTCATGATAACGCGCTCAAGTTCGCCATTTTTCTCCTCATCCTTTTCAGTTCCTGGCCCAAGCCTTTTGGTTCGTATTCACTGCTCGCCGCAGGCGCGGCGTTCATCCTGCCTTTTTTGATTTTTTCTTCCTTTGCCGGCGCATTCGCCGACCGCTTCAGCAAGAAGAAGATGATCGTTGCGGTCAAGGTGTTGGAGGTCGGTCTTGCATTCCTGAGCCTGGCGGCTTTTAAGCTGGAACGGCTGGATCTTCTTATTGCCATTCTTTTTTTGATGGGCCTCAAGAGCACATTCTTTTCTCCGGCCAAGTACGGCCTTCTGCCGACCATCCTTCATGAAGATGACCTTTCCCTCGGTAACGGCCGGATCATGCTGGCCGGATATGTCGCGATCCTTTTGGGGCAGGCGCTGGGGATCGCCTTGCCTGACCTGGCGGCCAATGGCTGGGTACAGAAGACGCCGTATATTTTCCTGGCAGCGGCCTGTGCCGGATTAGCGGCAAGTCTTTTCATTGAGCAGGATCGTCCCGTGGTTTTATCCGGCGGAAAGGCGCGCAATTCCTGGCGCGAACTGGTTGGCGGCGTGGTCGCGGTCCGCGCAGACAAGGCACTCTTTCAGGCAGCGGCGGGGTTGATGGTGCTGGGTTTTCTCACCGGGATATTTGAACTGAACGTCCTGTTCTTTGCGCGCGATCAGGTCGGGCCGTTTCCGCAACTTTTGGGAATGCTTCTGGTGGCGCTTGCGTTTGGATTGGCGCTGGGCGGCGTTTTGTCAGGTTGGGTGTCAGATCAGAAGATCGAGCTGGGGCTTGTTCCGCTGGGGGCGGTCGGACTTTCGGTCTTCGCTTTCTTCCTGGGTTTTGCCAGGCACGATGTGGTGGGGCTGGCTGCGACGCTCTTTGGTCTGGGCGTTTCTGTCGGATTCTACAGCGTTCCGCTTAATGCCTTTCTTCAATATCGTGCTCCGCTTGAGGCGCGCGCCCGTGTTATCGCAGTCAGCAATATCCTGATCTTTGCCTCGATGCTGGCGGGATTCTGCGTATTTATGGCCCTGCATTACTGGTATGGTGTTTCTCCCCGGAGCCTCATGCAGCTATGCGGCGTTTTGGTCGTCTTGGCCACGATCTACACAGTGCGGGTTCTGCCGTATCCTTTCATACGGCTTTGTGTCTGGATCCTGACACATACGGTCTATCGTTTGCGGGTCATCAATAAGGAAGTCCTGCCGCACGCCGGAGGCGCGCTGGTAGTGGCGAACCACTTGTCTTTTGTGGATGTCCTTTTTTTGATCGTCTCAACGTCGCGCAAGGTCAGGTTTGTGGCCAGCCGGGGGACATACAACGTCTGGTGGGTGAGGCCGCTCTGCCGGATCGCGGAGGCGTTCGTCCTTTCGCCTGGCGATCCGCCGAAAGAGATCGCGCGGACCCTGGGTGAGATCCGTTCGGCGATCACCGCGGGCGATATTGTTTGCATGTTCCCGGAAGGTGAGCCGTCGCGGACCGGCAACACGCTCCGTTTCGGGCGCGGCGTTGAGCGTATTATGGAAGGCCTGGCGGCGCCTATTATTCCGGCGTATCTCGATCGGACGTGGGGCAGTGTCTTCAGTTTTGAAGGTGGAAGGTTCTTTTTGAAATTGCCCAAGATCATCCCGCATCCGATCACAGTCCTTTTTGGCGATCCCCTGCCGGCGGGGACCGGCGCTTTTGAGATCCGCCAGAAGGTTTTGGAATTGGGCGCCGGCGCGTTCCGTCACCGGCTTTACGGTCAGATGACGCTTCCGGAGATGTTTTTTAATGAGGTCCGGCATGATCCTTTCGGTCCTTGCGTGGCGGATTCCAGCGGCAAGCGCGTTAATCGCCTGCAGGCATTTCTGGTTTCCCTGGCTCTGGCCAATAAATTGAAGGTCCGGCTTAAGGACAGCCGGTTCGTCGGTGTTCTTCTGCCTCCCTCCGTCGGTGGAATGGCCGTGAACGTGGGGTTGAGTATTCTGGGTAAGGTCTCGGTAAATTTGAATTACACGGCCTCCCGTGAGGCCATGGCGCATGCGGTCAAGGAATGCGGCATGGTCCATTGTCTGACCGCCAGGAAATTTCTGGAGAAGCTGCAGATCGCTCCGCCCTGTAACGCTATCTTTGTTGAAGATGCATTTAAGGAATTGAATGTGCTGGACTGGCTGGGCGCTCTGTGGCCGCTTTTCATCGTGCCGCGCGCGCTGGCACACCGGATCATTTTCGGCAGCTGGAATGATAGGGACAATAACGATCTGGCGACGGTGGTCTTTACCAGCGGCAGCACGGGGATCCCTAAGGGCGTCATGCTGACGCATGCGAACGTGTCTTCCAATCTTGAGGGGCTTTATCAGGTCTTTCATATCCGCGACAATGACGTGTTGCTTGGTGTTTTGCCATTCTTTCATTCGTTTGGTTTTACCGCCGGATTGTGGCTGCCTTTGGTGAGCGGCATGGGTGCGGCCTATCATGTGAACCCGCTGGACGCCAAGGTCGTCGGGGAACTTGTCAAACAGCACAAAGCCACGATCCTGATCGCGACCCCGACTTTCCTGAGCGCCTACACCCGTCGCTGCGAGAAGGAACAGTTCGTCACGCTCAGGATCGTTGTGGTCGGCGCCGAGAAGCTGAAGACGTCGGTCGCCCAGGCATTCCAGGACAAGTTCGGCGTCCCGCCGCTGGAAGGGTATGGCTGCACGGAGCTTTCGCCGGTGGTGAGTTTGAATCTGCCTGATTATCAGGGGCCGGAGGGTGTGCAGAAGGCGCAGAAGCGCGGCACGATCGGACAGCCTTTGCCGGGTATCGCGGTGCGCATCGTGGATCCGGATTCGTCGCAGCCGCTGAGGGCGGGGCAGCAGGGACTTCTTCTGGTCAAGGGCGCGAATGTGATGAGAGGGTACCTGAACCAGGCCAAGAAGACTGCCGAGGTCATCAGTGAAGGCTGGTACCGGACCGGCGACATTGCTTTTTTGGATGAGGACGGGTTTATCACGATCACGGACCGCCTGAGCCGGTTCAGCAAGATCGGCGGGGAGATGGTGCCGCATGTGAGGGTTGAGGATGCGATCCAGACAGCTCTGGGTGCTGCCGAGCAGGTCTGTGCTGTGGCAGCCGTGCCGGATGAGAAAAAGGGCGAGAAGCTGGTGGTGCTTCATACCGTTGAGTTGGATTTGGCAAAGCTTATTGATGGGCTCAAGTCAGCCGGCCTGCCGAACCTGTGGATCCCCGGCGGAGAGATGTTCTTTAAGATCGACGCGCTTCCGCTTCTGGGAAGCGGCAAATTAGATCTGGGAGCGATTAAAGCCATGGCTTTGGAAAAGACAGGAGGGAAACGTTTATGAAGGTCCTGTTTGCGGTCATACATTTGTTGATGACTCTGGTGCTTTACGTGATCGGCGTGGCCGTGATCGGCTGTGCGCTAGTGCCGGCGACACTTTTGGTCCGCTGGGCCGGAGACTTGGTCCTTTGGCATTGGGGGATTGGGCAGGTTGTGACAGTCTGCCTGGCCATGGCCGCGGCTTTCTTCGTCTTTGGCCTGACGCTGATGTTTTTGGTCGGCTTCCTTAATATGCTGCTTGGCCTGCGCCTGCGGGAAGGTTTTTACCGGGCGGGCCAGCCCGAGACCCTGAAATGGTTTTTCGTGAACGCGATGTTTTTGTGTGTGCGCAATGTGTTCATGGATTTCATTCTGCTGACGCCGTTTTGTTCGATTTTCTACCGGATGATGGGAGCGAAGCTGGGACTTGGCGTGCAGATCAATTCCAAGTCTGTGGCTGACCTGTCGCTCTTGGAGATCGGGGAAGGCACAGTCATCGGCGGTAATGCGACCGTGATCGGTCACATCTTTGAGCGTGGCGGGATCCGGCTGAAGAAAGTTAAGATTGGCAAGAATGTGGTGGTGGGCCTCAATTCGGTCATTATGCCGGGTGTTGAGATCGGTGATGGTGCGATCGTGGCGGCTGGTGCGATCGTGCCCAAGGGAACAGTGATCGCGGCCAAAACGGTCTTTCGCGGCCGTGAACAGGAAGGACACGCATGATCGTTGAGGCATATGATATCTGTGAGGTCCGTGCGCCTTTGGTTTCGCCGTTCCGTATCGCGACCGGTCAGCACGATGAGTTGAAGAATGTCTTTATTCGGCTCAGGCTTGCCAATGGCGTCAAAGGATTGGGCGAGGCGGCGGTCGCAACGCACATCACCGGCGAGACCGTTCCGCAGACATTAGCGAACCTGAGGCGAGCCGCCAAGGTGATCCAGGGGAAAGACATTGCCAGGTATCGTGCGGTTTGCGCGGATATTCGTCCGACATTTGAAAACAATCACGCGGCACTGGCTGCCTTTGAGATGTCGATCCTGGATGCCATCATGCGTTCCCGCGGCATTCCGCTTTGGAAGCTGTTCGGCAAGCGGCCCAAGAAGTTCGCGACTGATATTACAGTTGTGATCGGTTCTGTCGATGAGGCCAGGGCCCAGGCAAAGGATTTCTATAGTCGGGGATTCCGTGCTTTCAAGATCAAGATCGGCCGGGATGAGGCAGCGGATCTCGCGAGGGTCAAGGCGGTTGCCCAGTGCGCGCCGCGGTCAAATCTGATCCTCGACGCAAACCAGGGGTATGATGCTGTGCGGATGCTGGCATTTCTTGATGCGCTCAAGAAGGCCGGAATAAAGCCTGCGCTACTTGAGCAACCGGTTCCCAAAGGTGACTGGGACGGGCTGGCTAGGCTGACGCGCGAGAGCGGTGTTCTGGTCTGCGCGGATGAAAGTGTGAAGAGCCTGGCGGACGCAAAAAAGGCGGCGCGTCTTAAGGCTGTGAACGCGATCAACATCAAATTCATGAAGAGCGGGATCCTGGAAGCAATTGCGATCGCAAAATTCGCGCAGAGTCGCAAGATGAAGCTCATGATCGGTGCTATGATGGAAAGCGCGCTTTCTATTACAGCCGCGGCCCATTTTTCTGCCGGGCTTGGGTGTTTCGACTTTATTGATCTTGATACGACATTTTTTATCAAGGGGCCGCTCAGCGTCTCGCCGTATTTAGACCGCCGCGGGCGTTTTGATCTGGCCAAGGCCGGGCCTGGCATTGGCGTGAGCGTCGGTCTATCATAGGATTTTTTGTTATGATCCAATCTCCGTTGCTGATCGTTCTTGTTCTTGTCCTGATCGAGGCGCTGGTTCTGTCTGCGGCGAGATCCAAACGGCTTGAGAAGTGCTTTGATTTTCTGCCGCCGGTGTTCTGGATTTATTTTCTGCCGATGATCGTTTCCACCACAGGGTTGATCGATGCCAAGGCGCCGGTCCTGGGTGCGATCACGACGTATATTCTGCCCATGAGCCTGGCGCTTTTACTGATCACGGTTGACGTGAAGGCGATCGTCCGGCTTGGTGGTCCGGCGCTGATCATGTTCTTTGTCGGCAGTGCAGGAATTATCGTCGGTGCGGCGGTCTCTTTCGTTTTGTTCAAGGGCCTGGTGGGCGGACAGTTCTGGGCCGGGTTTGGCGCTCTATCTGCCTCCTGGACCGGCGGGAGCGCAAACATGATCGCGGTCAAGGAAGCGCTCGCGGTTCCGGACCCGGTCTTTCTGCCGATGGTTGTTGTGGATACGATCTGTCCGTATGTCTGGATGGGGATTTTGATCGCCGCTGTCCGCTGGCAGCCGGCGTTCGACAAGTGGAACAGGGCGGACCGTGCGGTGCTGGATGATCTTAAGGCGCGGGCAGCGGGCGCGCCGCAAAAGCAGGCGGTCCGGATGACAGGTGGCGGCATGGTCGCGGTGCTGGCTTTGGCGCTCACCCTGGGGGTTCTGGCGCAGGCGATCGCTCTTCATCTGCCGCAGGTTACAGGCATTATCTCGACGTATGCCTGGGTTATTATTGTGGTCAGCGCCTTGGCGTTGGGGCTTTCTTTCACGCCGGTGCGGCGGATCGAGTCTGCTGGTGCGACCAAGGTCGGTTACTGGCTTTTGTATTTTGTCCTGACCGCGATTGGCGCCAAGGCGTCCTTGTCGCATATCGGTGCTTCCGCGGTCCTGATCTGCGCGGGAGCGGTGATCATCCTTGTTCATGCGGTTTTTCTTTTGGGAGCAGCGAGGATCATGCGTGCGCCGCTTTTTCTGGTGGCGGCTGCCAGCCAGGCGAACGTGGGCGGCGTCGCTTCTGCTCCGGTGGTGGCCGCGGTGTATGAACCCGGGCTTTCCTCCGTAGGGCTTTTGCTGGCGATTCTGGGGAACATTGTCGGCACGTATTTGGGGATTTTGGCCGGACAGATTTGCCGGATGTTTAATTGATCAGCAGCGGCTTCGGAACATATCCGCCGCTCAACGCTTCGGTCTTTATCTCATAATAAAGGAAAGACCTTCGCAATTCGCGGCTTGATATATTCCTCAGCCATGTTGCTGCTGAGCCGAAAGAAGTTTAGGAGAAACATATGCGTTCGTGGATTTTGTTTTTATTCATCATCCTGTGCTCTCCCGCCTGGGCGGAAAATGTCCTGAATTATTCCGCGCCTGGTGAGCTGCCCGGTATTACCCGCGAGATGAGAACCCCTGGCTTTTGGATCGCCCGTCATCCTGATCCCGATGGACTGGTCATGGGGCCGGTTGAGATCGGACGCTTTAATGCGGCTCTTGCGAAGGAGAACCTGACCAAGGATCTGGCGGACCTGTCGGCTCCCTACGACGGCCTTAAGCTGAAGAATGATCTTGGCGAGGCGCTGCGGAAGTTTGGCAAAGGAACATTTTTTGAGGAAAGCGGCCGGCAGGCCGGCGCTGCGTTCTATGGAAGAGCGGAAAAGGAGGCGGATCTCAGCGAGATCCCGCGCGAGATCGAGCCGCGGTTCGGGTTCATTGTCCAGCAGGCCGATGCCCGGCTTTTGCCGACAGGTAATGCCCTGTATGCCAAGCCCGGGGATGTGGATTTTGATGAATTGCAGAATAGCGGTCTGGATCTGGCAACGCCGGTCCTGATCCTGCATAAAAGCTACAGCGGACAGTGGCTGCTGGTGCGGGACGCGATCGCGATCGGCTGGGTCGAGACGGCGCGTGTTGCCTTTGTCTCAAAGGATGAATTTGTTTCGTATCTGAATCGCCGGGATGTGGTGGTCGCGGTTGAGCCCAAGGTCGATGTTTATCTGGACCAGAGGCTGACGAAGTATGCTGGCACGGTCAGGATGGGGACGCGGTTTGTCCTGAAGAACGCAGCCGGACGCGCGGTTGAGATCCTTTTGCCGCAGCGACAGTCGAATGGGTCGGTTGAGTTTGTTCCCGGATTTGTCTCGCGGGAAGATGTGAGCTTCAGCTTTCTACCTTTCACGCCGCGCGTGATCCTTCGTCAGGCTTTCAAGATGCTCAATGCCCCTTACGGTTGGGGTGATATGCACGGTGAGCAGGATTGCTCGCGGTTCATCCAGATGGTTTTTGCGACCACGGGGCTTGTGCTGCCGCGCAATTCCGGGGAGCAGGGACGTGTCGGCGACATGCTCAGCAGCTTTGCTGAAGATAGCCTGCCGGATGAGAAGCGTGTCGCGATCACCCAGGAAGGTGTGAGCGGGCTTACGCTTCTTCGGCTAAAGGGTCACATCATGCTGTACTTGGGTGCGATCAAGGGGCGGCCTTACGCGATCCACGAGGCCTGGGCGTATCGCGAGAAGACGCCCCAGGGCGAACGGCCGCGGGTCATGGGGAAGGTAATCGTGAGCGGCCTGGACCTGGGCAGCGGCTCGGCCAAGGGGTCGTTTCTGGCGCGCATCATTTCCGCACGGACCATCCGTTAAAAGTATTTTTGTTACCGATTTTTTAAAAGTAGACACCTTTTGATTTAAAAGTGGACAGGTAA
>JADFXE010000010.1:15478-23654 GCA_015233705.1 Candidatus Omnitrophota bacterium | reverse complement strand
GCTTGTGTCTGTGGAGTTGGGCCTGCCGGGAGGAGAGAAGGTAGAGATTCCTCGCCTCGAAGGGGCTCGGAATGACACGGAGCCTGGGGCTCGGAATGACACGAAGTTTGGGGCTCGGAATGACACCAATGTCATCCCGAGCGAGGACGCAGCCCGAGTCGAGGGATCTCAGCCAGACGCACTTTCGTCCGACGCCAGCCAGCAGGCCGACCATGCGGATGAGATCCGCAATAGTCCCAACGCTACGACCATGCAGCGCTGGGGAAAAACCTTTGTGGACTGGTGGCACTATGTTTTTGCCTTGCGGCTCCTGACGACCAAACCGGTCGAACAGCTGAGAGATCTTCTCAAGGACCCTTCTCCCGAGGCCATTAGCGCGCTGGGCAAGGGCAAATACGGCGACCCCAATATCGACAAGTACGTCGAGTCGCAGAGCGATGACACCCGCGGCCAGCCTGTGGTCGAGGCAGTCACCAATGCGATCGACGCAGTGAAGATCTTACGCAAGGTCGGCGGTCTGGCCGGCCAGTTTGGCCTGGGCGTGAAGCCTTTTTGGAACTGGCTGCGCTCGCCCAAGGACCGGCTCACCATCACGACCAACAACGGCGAGGGCAAGGTCTACGTTCAGACCCTGGCCCGGGGGACGCAGGGCGGGTCGTTCATCACCCCGCCGCAGGAGACGGACATTGATTTTCCTCAAGGTACCGAAGTCTTCCTTGAGCTGGGAGAGGATATTCCGTTGGGCGACCCGAACGGCAGCTCCCGGAAGCTGACCCAATGGGGCCTGGCGCAAAGGATCCTGAAACGCTTCCGCTACGAGCGTAACGTCGATGTCCTGGTCCGGATCAACGGCGAGGAACATTGGGTCAATGGCTGGGGCCAGCGCAAGACCCTGATGGGCACGCCCCGCGACGATCGCGCAAAACAGCCGGACGTGGTGGTCGAGATCACGGGCCGGACCGTGCGCATTCGTGACATCGGCGCGGGGATGAAATACGAGCATCTGGCCAAGATGTTCGTGCCTGAGGACAGCGAGACCAAGCGCGTTGATCCTTTGACCAAGGAGGAGGATATCCAGGACGAGCTGAAGCGGGTCGCGGTCTTTGAGGAAGAGGCCGGGGCCGGCACGGTCGCCTTTGTGCGTAACGGCGAGGTCCTGCAGCGGGTGGATCTTTTCAAGGAACGTTCCGAAGAGAAGGAGCAGGCCATTCTTCCTGAAGCCGTAGCCACCGGCGAGATGGGCCTTGAGTTCGGCCGCTTCATCGGGACCCAGATGTCGCGCGACCAGGTCGGGTTTCCGCCCAAGAAAGAGATCTTTGTCCGGGCCGCCATGCGCATGATCGAAGGGCTCAAGGCCAATGACGCGCTTTCGCCCGAGCTCAAGCTCCGCTACATCAATACCATTGTGACCGCCATCCGCAAGATCGATCCCGGCAATGTCACGATCGAGGGGATCGCGGGTGATATCCAGCAGAAGGCGCGCGCATTCATCAAGGATTTAGTGATAAGCCTGCGTGAGAAAGGCGTTGTGTTCCTGCCGCATTTTCGTCCTTACGGGCAACTGGATTTGAAGGGCGCCCAAGTCGTTTACCTGGACCCCGGACTTTTTGACTGGAACGGCCAGACATCATTGCTGAAACTCAAAGACCAGGGATTCTTCGGGATCGACCGTCGGGCCATCCATTACGTCACCACCGAAAAAGACGGCACACGCAGCGAGGTCCACATTCTCGGCGTGCCGGTCAAGGACACCGTGGGCCGGGAACTGGCCTCCGGGCCGGCGCCGTTCGCGATCAGGAAATTTCCCTGGTTCGCGCCTCCGGTGGAGCCGATCATCTTTGGCGGGGATTTCATTGCCATGCCCGACCAGTGGCTCAAGCGTTTCAAGGTCCTGTCAGACAAGAAAATGGCCGGTACCCTGACGCTTTTGGAGCGCCTCGAGTTTATGGTGAAGGCCCAGGTGATCAAGGCCGCGCTGGAAAAGACGACCAAGACCGGATACGAGATCGTGGAGCCCAAGCCGTCGGTCGTGCTGCCGCCCGAGGCGGGCAAGGTCGAGGAACTCCATGACACGGGCCGACCGGATGAACCGCAGTACAACACGGTGTTGGACAAAAAGAATTTTCCGGAACTGAAACGTCCCCGGCCTGCCGGGGCCCTGGTCGCGCCCAAGCGCGCCTTTCCTCAAGGCGAGCCTTCGGGCCGGTTCATCGTCAGTAACGGCGAGTTGTGGGATATCGAGACCGGGGCCAAGGTCGAGGTGCCTGATACCACGGGCAGGACATTGATCCGTTATCAGCCGCTCGGCAAGAAACATTACCTAATGTTTTACGACCCGGGGTTCCCGTATTTGATGGAAAGGACCCCGGCGGGGAAGCTGAAGCTTGTGAATGTGGTTGAGAGTTTTGTCGAGGCTGCGGATGGCAAGTTCGTTATGGAGAGTAAGAACCAAGCACTTGTTGTTGTTGATTCCAAGGCTGACATGCGGCATCTCTTGCCTGTCGTCGTTAAAAAATACACTCTCTCCGCTGACCGCACGGCCGTGCTTGTTGAGCTGAACGATGAGGAGAGTCCCTTGTGTTGGTTTGATCTGTCCAAAGCCGGTAGGCCGGAGAGACAGTGGCTGGTGAAAGGGAAGATCTCTGCCCGGAATGCTGAACTGCCGCCCTCCCTCGCGCCCGTTGCGGTCATTAATAAAGATGGAAAGGACACGGCCTGGGACCTGCGCCGGAATTGGTCTTTACCAAACTATGTCGCCACTGACCCGACGGGTCAGTTCTCGATCATGGCCAGCGGAACAGAGGTCACGCTTTTCTCGCATCGGAACGGTAAGCCGATACGGAGCATTTTGGGCCTTCTGATCGACAAGGTGACTTACGGCGCCACGGCTGATCAGCCAGACAAGATCCGGATCATGGCAGAAGTGGAGGGTGGCGCGCGCTATTGGATCGAGGACGGCACACCCCAATCCGTGCCAGCGGGCCAGGAGTTGCAGTGGTTTATTTCTGTCGATAATAAAGGTCAGTGTAATTTTAAGAAGAATGACGAGTGGTTAGCCCGTGTACAGAGAGCATCAGTCGAGAACTTTATGCCCGTGAGCTATTACAAACACCCTGATCTTGATGTGGTGATTAGTATGCCTGGTGCCGGAAAGCCAACAGCGTATGACCTCAAGAGCGATAAGAAGACCAAGTTCGAGGGCGCAATTCGCGGGGTGCATTCTGATGGGGGGATCTTTATCGTGTACATCAAGCAGGACGACAAGATGATGTTTTGGAGCAACGACGATTTTCATGCGACCTATCCTTTGGACAAGACCGGGCGTTTTCAGGTTGAGTGGGTGGGCGATGGTGGTTGGGGTGTGTTCCAGGGCAAATTACCGCTCATGATCCTCGGCCTGAAGAGAGCGGATTATCCGGAGGTTTTCTACGACGGCGAGTATTTTGTGTTCACCAATCCCGCGACGCATCAGGCCGCCTTTGTCCATCCGTCTGATCCTGCCAATCCAATCATCGGCTGGCCAAAGGAGGAAGCGCCGCCAGAGCCGGTCGCGCCTAAGGGCGAGCCCAAAGGCCGGCTCTTGTTTCTGAAAGACAAGATCTGGGACATCAAGACCGACAGCGAGGTCAAACTCATTGGCCTGCATCCGCCGGGCGAGGTGTCTGGCTATCAGGCGCTGGGCAATGATTTTTACCTGGTTCATGTTTCGCTCGGTGATAAGGGTGAGCAAGACCACTGGATTGCCCAAAGAATTCCAACCGGAGAGATCTCATTTGCTGATAGGGTCAAGGAGTTTGTCGAGCTCCCGGGTGGGACGTTCATGTATCTTGACGGAGATAAATGCCTCAGGTTTCTGGATCCAAAGACCGCCAAGCCAGAGGCCCTGGCGGAAAATGTCGAGAAGATCATTCTTTCCGCGGACCGCAAGACAGCGCTTGTCACGCAGACTGGAAAAGACACTTCGCTCCGCTTCGACCTGTCCAAGCCGGGCAAGCCGTCGTCGAGTAAGTTCGATGAAATGCCCTCTGACAAGAATTCCGATCTTCCGCCGGTCCCGGCGCCTATCATGGCCATCCATGACGGCATGGATGATTTTGTTTGGGATCTTCAAAGGCAGGAGCACATTCTTAATTATGTCTTTACCGACCCGACCGGCCAGTTCTCGGTCCAGGCTGACGGGATGAGCAAAAAGCATTCTGGTTCGACAGCTGAAGGCGGGATGACACTGCATTCGCACCGGAGCGCTGACAGGCTTTCAAATATCAATGGCGAATTGATCACCTGGGTCACGTACGGCAGCATAGATGATCCTTCCAAGGTCCGGATCGTTGCAGCAACGGCCAGCGGGAAGCGCTACTGGATCTTGCATGATGAGACTGGCCGGATCACATGGATACCTGTGGCTGACAGCGCTCAGCCTTTGCAGTGGAATTGGAGTATGAGCGTGGATGAATACACCAATTATGGCCTTGTGGTCAACGAGACGAGCGTCGAGAGCGGATTAAGCTTTCGGCCCGGGTTCTTTCATCCAGTGCCTATTTACAAGCATCCGGAGTTTGATGTGCTCATTGACAGGAGTGACCCGAACAATCTGCAGGCCATTGACCTGAAGACCGGCGCAAAGACTATTTTTCAGGGGAAGATCGTTGGTGTGGGTTCTAATCCTGGCGCGGGGAGCTGGGGCGTGTATGCGGAGCAGGGCAACAAGACAATGTTCTGGACAGACAATAAAGTCTATCCAAGCACGCCGTTGGACAAGACCGGGCGGTTTAAAGTGAATTCGAAATTTACGGGTGATTCGATGACAGGTAGTTGGACGATCGGCATCGGGGATGACGCCAGGGATCACGTTTCGACCGGGTTGCAGACATCAGATTATCCGGAGTTCTTTTACGACGGCGAATATTTTGTATTTTACAATCCCGACACTGGTAAGGCCGCCTTTGTCCATCCTGATGACCCGACGCATCCGATCATCGGCTGGCCCAAAGAGGAAACGCCGCCCGAGGCTCCGGTGGCGGCACTGGCGCCCGAGGCTGGCACTGACTTCCCTGATGGCGAGCCCGAAGGCCGGTTCATGGTCCACGAGGGCAATATTTATGATCTGCAGACTAAAAAGCCAGTCAATCTTACGATGATGTTGGGCAGCCCGTTGTCCATTGAGGCAGTGGGCCGCGGTCATTACCTGATCCATAGCCAACTTGTCAGCGGCGGGATAGAGGCGGTTATTGTTCCTTACAAGGATGGGAAGTTGGTTTATGAACAGAGAGTCCAGGTGAATAATCTTCAGCGCGCCAATGACGGACGGCTGGTTTTTGTCGGCGCTGACAATAAGGCCTATCTTTTTGATCCCAAGGACGAAGGCAAGCCGTTTGCGCTTTCTAGCGAGGTGGACGCCCTCAACATGGTCTTGAGCGCGGACCGCAATTACGCGCTGGTCCAGGTCTCTGACCGGGCTGTGGCCTTTGACCTCAAGAGGCCGGAAGGGTTCGTTGCTGGCGCCCGGCGCGTTGTGTCAGCGTTTCTTGATATTAACGGGTTCCAGGGGATTGCCGAAGAATCGAAGACTTTACCGCGAAGCAGCGCTCCCATCACGATCCTCAAGAAGAATAACAGCCCGGTGGTCGTGGACCTTTTGACCGGCCGGGAACTTCGGGGTTATGTCGCCTCTGATCCCACGGGCAAGTTCGCGATCCTTGATCGCGGCAATGGCAGGCAGGTCTTTTATCATTATAGGTCCGCCGAAGAATCAGCAGCCTTCCGGGAAGTCTGGATCGGGCCGGATAAAGATGGAAAATACCGCTACATTGTCCAGGACCAGGGTGAGCTGATGGAGATGGTCTTTGATGAGGCAACACGGCATTTTTCATACCAGTCAGTGTCTGTCCTGCCTGATGATCTTGTGTGGTCCCAGTATGTTGTTGGTGGCGCGATACGTTTTAGACAGCCCAATGGGGACCCGATCAATGGGACAGTCAGCAGCACTGGTTTCTACAAGCATCCGGATCGGGACATTGTCATTTCCAATGGCAACACGGCGACCGACTTGAAGAGCAGAAAGTCAACAAAATTTGAAGGCGAGATCATTGATGCCTTTGTCAGGAAGGATTTTCTCTACGTGACCACGATGAATAACGGGAAGCTGGAGTGTTGGAAGGATGACAAGAAGCTTATTTCAGCGGCAGGGGCCGTGGATAACAAGTCCCCGGTGCGGTTTCTTGTCGATACAGCCCTTGGTACAAATTATGTTCTTAGGGATTTAAAGGATAATACCGTGCTGGTTGGTCTTGGGGTCAAGGCAAGCGAGTATCCGCAGGTGTCGTTTGACGGCAAGTATTTTGTGTTCACCAATCCAGCGACGAAGGATGCCGTGTACGTGAATCCCGAAAAGCCGAGCGAGATCCGGCGCTGGGCCAAGCCCGAGCTTTCGGCTGTGGTTGATACTTTGCCTGCCGAGGCGGATCAGTTTGAGTGGATGCAGGTGCCTCACAAGCCCAAGCAGTTGGTGGACCTTCGGACTGGCGGTCAATTATTCGGAGGAGCGACAATTCTTGGCCGCATTAAAGGCGACAGCTTTATCGAAAACATTGAGGACGGAGTCAATCATGGCGATCGGGTAAGAGGACCGGATTTTCTGCATCCCAAAAGTCAATTTGGCTGGAATTACGAGACTCACGCCGGCGGGCTGGTGGTTTTCAAGGACCCGAATGGCGCTGGCCGGCGCGTTTATGACGTGGATAAAAAGGAGGTTTACGAAGCGCCCGGCGGGTCAGAATATATAGAGTTGTCCGCCTCCGGACGGTTTTCTTTCCATGAACAAGATAGACTTTGTTATGTCATCGACCATCAGTCCGCAGACCCCAAGCCCATACCTTTGGGCCCTGATAGTGAGCACGATTTCCATTTTTCCCCGGTGGCTGAAGCGCTGACCGGCGAGTATGATTCCGAAATGATCTTGGTTGATCTCCGTCGATTGAGAGTCGCCTGGTCACCCAATGGTCATGCCTCTGGCCAAGAGATCAATTTCGCCCTGAACGGTGCCTTTGCGGTTCTGGAACAGAATGACGGCAAGGTTCGTTTTTATCAGATGGGCGAAGGGCTGACCTCGGCCGAGGTTGATAACGTGTTGTTCTCTGAGGACGATGACAATTGGTATGTTGTGACAATGCAGGAAGGCACCTATCTCGGTTACCGGATCAGCAAATCGGATCCTGCTAAGAGAGAGACATTCGATCATACGGAATTGTTCAGCGGCAAGGCTGGCTTGCCGCGCGCGTGGCAACAGCATTCCGCTGGCGGGGTCATTTCAGGCCTGGAGCTCAAGGACGGCGCGTTTCATGAAGGGATTACTTCGAATAAGTGGTGGCACAACGTTGAGGACCAGCTCATCCTTAAGGATGGTTGGTTGGTTGCCTTTCCTCATGCAGAGGGCACGGTTTTGGGGTGGCGGTCGCCTAATGGTAACCAAGACTCTCAGCAGGGAATTAGTAATGTATTTAAGGCTAGGCTGGGCGCGCTCAAAGGGCGTGAGACAGGATTCCTGGCAGATAGTGAGGGCCGGGTGTTTGCCAGGTCCGATCATGGGGATATCAATAAGTCGCTGGGCAATGCCTTTGTCAACGCCAGCCAGACGTTTATCGTCGAGCAGAATGGCGACCGGATCGCTGTTTTTGACGGCAAGGAAAAGCAAACCTACGATGGCTTTGACCTGAACGGTTTTGAACTGGTCGGCGTGAACAAGGACTGGTTCATCTTTTACGACAAGGCGACCGGTGAGCGCAAGTTTTTCAATCCCAGGATCTGGCAGGACAAAAAGATCGCGGCGGCCAAGGCTGCGGCAGCGGCGGTCGTGGCCAAGGCGGACCAGACGCTGACGCCGGCGCAGGAAAAGCGCTGGCAAAGGGCGCAGGAGCTTTGGAAGCAGATCGCGACCAATGAACAGAACGCCTGGCGCGACGGCTTTGACCGGATCGGCAAGTCCTTCGAGTGGCTGATGCAGACGGCGCGCGACGCTGGCCTGAGCGACGGGTTCGAGCCGCTTTTGAAGGCGACCTTTGACGAGCTGTACAAGGCCCAGGCTGCGGAGCTCCGCAAGCGGTTTTTGGATGCCCTGGGTCCGGAGGACGCGCCGGAAGACGCGCCAGTCAGGGAATTGGATTTGAGCAATCTTCCTTTT
>JADFXE010000010.1:2643-15454 GCA_015233705.1 Candidatus Omnitrophota bacterium | reverse complement strand
CGCACAAGCCTGAGATCGAGCGGTTCATCGGCACCCTTTATTCTGATCCCACGGCGAGGCGGCCGTTTGTCAGGTGTCTGGCCAGAGGCCTGATGGGCTTGGCCGCGGTGCCGGACCTTAACGGCTCGCTGGATGATCTTCTGGCTGACAAGCGTTTTATGAAGGCGATTGGTTTCGGGTGGGAAATTCATGACGAGGAATCGCTGAAAAAGACCGAGACAGTCATGGATCTTTTGCAAACTTTAAGCGAGATCGACGCGCCGGCCAATCGGGAGACGCGCCTTAACATGATCCGGTTTTTGAGCGCTGCGGCCCAAAAGCCCGGCGGGCTTGAGATCATCGACCGTCAGGTCAGGCAACTGTTGTCTCTGCGGCATGCCAACGGAATGCTCAAGGGAGCGGCCCTTCTTTACCTGTCTCAGTGGTGCCGGGCATTTGACGAACGGAAGGTGGAGTTGGAGGACCTGGTTCACGCGAGCAATGCTCCGGGTTTGCAGTAGATTCCCGACGATACGCGGGACATGATCGTCTTTCTGACCACCCGTCTGTCCATGATGCGCCAGGGCACGGTTCCGGTGTATGATGGCCAGATCATGCCCGGTCTGCCGCAAGGCGGCGCGGGGATCGAGTTTATCGACACTTTTGCCAAAGACAATCTCAAGACTGGTCCGGACGGCAAGCCGCGTTTGCCGTCTTTGGAAGACCTGCTGGCCGGGGTCGTGACCGTGATGCAGGAAGGCGAGTCGAGCGAAGCGGCCCGCAAGGCCTTTGCTGCCCGGCGCGGCGCCTACGAGAAGATGGTGAACGATCAGGGCGAGCCTGGAGTCAAGTGGCGGGAGATGCTGCAGAACGCGATCGGCGCGGGTGCCACCGAGGTCCTGGTCCGGCATTTCCGCAATGAGGGGTACATTTTTCCTGACGAGGCTGATCTGCCCACAGGCACCAAAGGCGCCAGTGTCAGTGAGGTCAGCGATAACGGCCGCGGGCAGACCGAGGCCGCGGTGTTGGCGTTTTTGGTGGAGTGGTCGACCAAACCGAGGGATGGGGAGAGCGGACGCTTTGGCAGCGGCGCCAAGACTGTTTTCAGCCGCGAGGATGTGGTCGAGATCGAGATGAATAACGGTAAGCAGGCCTACAAGCTTACGGTTTTGGTCAACCGCGATACCGGCGCTTACCGGCTTCTCAAGGCCGAGGCCGGCGATCCACAGAAACAGCCGCACGGCGTCAAGGTCAGGATGATCAGTGCGCTGGCGAATGTTATCCCGGAGCTGGAGAAATTTCAGAACGAACGGCATCTTAAGGTCATGGCCGGCATGGTGCCGATCGTGCAGAAACGCGAAGGCCGGGAGTTTCAGATCATGGTCGAGGATCTGGACGGCAATCCCAGGCCGCTGGAGGTCAAGGGCGTGAGACTTTTGTCTGAGCTTAAATTTAAGGAGGAGGTCAGGGAAGAGGTCGATGGGAAAATGGTAAAAAGAATGAGGGAGCGGACCGGCCGCATCTGGAGCGTGAAGGACAAGAACATGCCCACGCAATTCATCGACGCCAACGGGCTGCGCATCACGGATGTCGACGGGCTGGAAAGCCTTCTGGCCTTGATCCCTGCGCCGCTACAGGAGCAGATCTCGAATCTTGGGATGATTATTCAGCTGCCGGTGCTGTTGACCATTAATCGCGACCGGATCCAGGGCGGCCTGGAGAATGAGGCTGCCAATCAGGTCCGGGTGGCCACGCTTTTTTACCGGGCGCTGGCGTTCAAGTCGATCCAGGATCCCGGATTCAGGATCAGCGGCATGCCAACGGATTTTGAGGGAGGCGGCGAGCGTTATTGGAAAGCTTTGGCCGCCGATGCCGAACCTGAGCTGGTGCGCGTGGCCAATACGATCAACAGCGATGATCTGGATAAGGTTTCAGTCAAAGACCTGGAGCAGCTGCGCGACTGGTTCGCGGGCAAGGCTGGCGGCGCGCAGGGCGCTCTTGATAAGACGAAATTCGTGTCATTCCTGGCGCATCTTGAAGTCTGGGACAGTTTTGAAAATCCGCAGACGCGGACTTCTCTTCTGGCCGCCCGGCTTTATGTTTATCGGAAGGAACTTTCTGATGATCTTTTGGGCCGGATGGGCGTCAGCCGGGAGCAGGTGGAATCTTTTGGCCGGTCCAGTGCCGCGGATCTTTATCAGGATCTGGCGCCTATCCAGGAGCCTAAGATAGAGGTCATCCCCTGGAAAGATTGGAACGCGGATGATCTCAAGTTCATGTTCCTGGCCCGATTCATTACCGGGGTTTTCGGGTTTAATGACGTTATACTCGCGAGTATGGATACGGCCCGGGGTGAGGCTGTGGGCAATTTCTTCGTCGATGGCGGGAGGATCTATCTGAAGCAGCGTTTGTCGGCTAATATGTCGGCCTTTGCCGCGAGCGGGACTGATATTCACGAGGCCACCGAGGTCACGATCCACGAGTTGGCGCATCTGATCGAATTCATGGTCAAGGGCGGCATTATCAGTGCGGCGTCTTTATCACCGGGACTGTATTATTCGCACACCTCCGAGGGCGGGATTTTTAACCTGACTTACCGCAAGGCTGCGCTGGTCCTTTTGGATCGCCTGGGCCGGGCGAAGAAGCCGCTGGCCGACTATTTCGCGGACCTGGTGTCTGTGGATGCCAATGGCGTGGAGAGCCGCAAGCTCGACCAGCCAGGGTTTGAGGCCCTGATCAGGGATGCGCTCAGCAATGTCGAGCCCGCGCCAGAGTTTGTGGCTCCGGCCGAATCGGGAGCTGAGGCCGCGCCGGTCGAAAATGTCCAGGAGACGGTGGTCAATGGTCCGTCCGATGCCGCAGCCGCGCCGACCGAAGCTCCGGGTGGTATTGACCTGACCGCCAAGCGGACAGACGGCGTGCTTGAGACCCGCGGCGACAGCGCGCAGATGTCCTTTAACATTGATCCCGCTGAATTGCAGAGATTAGAGCGCGCTCCCGGCCTCGTACCGGTCAGCATGACCATCCAGCCGCTGAAGGATTTTCGCCTGTTCCTCGGCCTGCGCCAGGAATCCGCCGCCGCTTCAGCCGGGTAAACCCAACATCCGGGTTAAATCCGTTCTTCGATGAGATTCTGCCGACATTGTCGACAGAATCGCTGCCATTGACAATATGTACATGATAATGTATATTTTGTTCAGGAGGATATCTTATGGTTAATATGATCCCGTTGACAGAATTGCGTCCCAGGCTTCCGGATGTCATGGACAGGGTGTCCAAGTATATGGACCGGTTTGTGATCACCCGTCATGGCCGGCCGGAGGCGGTCCTGATGTCTCAGGATGATTATGAAAGCATTATGGAGACGATTGAGATCCTGTCCAACCCCGGTATCGTCCGTGAGATTCGGGAGGGCATCAAGGAGGCCAAGGCTGGTAAGGGTATTCCCTGGGAGAAGGCAAAGAAAGACTTGGGGTATGACATATAGGATTGAGATTGAGCCGATTGCGCTTAAGGCCTTGGCCCGTCTCCAAAAGGCCCAGCCTTCGATGGCGGGACATGTGGCTAGCGCTATTAATGATTTGGCCTATGATCCGTATCGGGGCAAACCGCTTGTTGGCGATCTTTATGGTTTTTATTCTTTACGGGTCGGAGTATATCGTGTGGTTTATTCAATTGATAAAGGCAGAGTGATGGTCCAGATTATCCATATCGGTCATCGCAAGGATGCCTATCGCTAATCGCTCACGGCACAATAATCGAGAAACCACCTATTTTCCTTCCTTAAGCCACCAAACGACTTACGTCTAGGAAGATAATCCTTCCCGTCGTCGATTTCCTGTTGACAATTCCTGCATAACAAATACTATATAACACTAATACCCACAAGATCATCTAAAAAGTTTCATTTAACATATAACATATTGAAATTATGGAGGTTGTGACAAATGGCTGACTGGATTGGGATAGGCCGTAGAGCCCGCCGTTGCTATGGCTTTGATGAAGTAGCGCTCGCCCCTGGCGATAAAACAGTGAATCCCAACGAAGTGGACGTTTCCTGGTCCATTGGCAAGAACACATTCAACATCCCGATCCTGGCCGCGTCCATGGACGGTGTGGTGAACGTCAAGTTTGCGGTCGAGATGGGCAAGCTCGGCGGCATTGCGGTCCTTAATCTCGATGGCATCCAGACCCGCTACGAGAACCCGGACGACATCCTCGATCAGATCGCCGAGGCTGCGCCGGACCAGGCCACCAACCTTATCCAGAGCCTGTATACCAAGCCGGTCAAGGAAGCCCTTATCGCCAAGCGTGTTGAGGAGATCAAGAAGCACAAGGTTCCGGCGATTGTCAGCTGCATTCCGCAAAATGCCAAGAAGTTCGGCGAGATCGCGATCGACGCCGGCTGCGACATGTTCATCATTCAGTCGACCGTTGCCACGGTCCGTCATGTGGCCACGGAATACAAGGTGTTGGACCTCGAGAAATTCTGCAAGGATTCCAAGATCCCGGTCATTGTCGGCAATACGGTCAGTTATGATGTGTCGCTCGAGCTCATGGAGGCTGGCGCGTCGGCCATTCTCGTCGGGATTGGTCCGGGTGCGGCCTGCACGAGCCGCGGGGTTCTGGGCATCGGCGTCCCGCAAATTACCGCGACCGTCGATTGCGCGGCGGCCCGCGATTATTTCTTCAAGCGCCGCGGCAAGTATGTCCCCATTATCACCGACGGCGGCATGCGCATCGGCGGCGAGGTTTGCAAGGCTATTGCCGCGGGAGGCGACGCCTGCATGGTCGGTTCCGCGTTTGCCAAGGCCTATGAAGCGCCGGGCCGCGGGTATCACTGGGGCATGGCGACGTCGAATGCCAACCTGCCGCGCGGTACGCGCGTCAAGGTCGGCCAGTCCGGAACGCTCAAGGAAATTCTTTTGGGGCCGGCCAGGGTCGATGACGGTTCGCAGAATCTCGTCGGTGCGTTGAAGACCTCGATGGGTTCGCTGGGTGCGGCCAACATCAAGGAAATGCACGATGTTGAGATCATCATTGCGCATTCCTTCCAGAGTGAGGGCAAGGTCTTTCAGATGAGCCAGAAGATAGGGATGGGGAAATAGAGTCAGCTGTCAGCCGTCAGCTGTCAGCCGATATTCTGCTGACCGCTGACTTTTGACTGTTGACCTTGTGTGTTCAATTTAACCAAAGGTGTCCGAATGCCAACGAAGGCCAAAAAGACTAAGGTGAACAAGGTTCAGAAGCCCAGGGCCCTGCCTTCCAAAAAGGCGGTCTCCCTGAGAAAAGCAGAATTCGCCAGGAAGCTTCACACGGCGCGTCAGGGCAACAGCTATCACAAGCTGGAACAGCGCAAGGTGTCGCTCCTCAAAGGCAGTACCAAGACGCTGAACATCAAGGTCCGCAAGATCAAGTCGCGCGACGTCATTTTGGTCCTGGATTTCGGCTCCCAGTACACCCAGCTTATTGCCCGTCGTATCCGCGAGTGCAAGGTCTTCAGCCAGATCGTTCCGTTCAATATCACTCCTGACCGGATTAAAGAGTTGGGCGCCAAGGGCCTGATCCTTTCCGGCGGGCCGATGAGCGTCTACGACAAGGACGCCCCTCATCCCAATAAAGAAATTTTCAAGATGGGTCTGCCGATTCTGGGCGTGTGCTACGGCCTGCAGGTCATCACCCAGATGTTTGGCGGCAAGGTCAACAAGTCCAAGGATCGCGAGTATGGCCGCGCCGAATTGTTCATCGACAGCAACAAGGACCTGTTCTCGAATCTTCCGACTAACCTGACCTGCTGGATGAGCCATGGGGATGAGATTATCTCGCTGCCGCCTGGTTTTGAGAAGATCGCGCATACCTTGAATAACGGTTGCGCGGCATTTGCCAACCGTTCCAAGAAGATCTACGGTGTCCAGTTTCATCCCGAGGTCGTCCACACGCAGCGCGGGGTGCAGGTTCTGCAGAATTTTACGCACAGTATTTGCGGATGCCTGCCGCGCTGGACCATGGACCGTTTCATCGATGCCTCGATCAAGAAGATCCAGGAGACGGTCGGCAACAAGAAGGTCGTCCTTGGGCTGTCGGGTGGCGTTGATTCGTCGGTGGCCGCGGTCCTTATCAGCAAGGCCATTGGCATGAACCTTTATTGCATTTTTGTCGATAACGGCGTCCTGCGCAAGAACGAGGCTAAGGCTGTTCACAATACTTTCAAGGGTAATTTCAGGATGAATTTCCATGTGGTTGATGCCTCCAAGCGCTTCCTCAAGGAGTTGGCCGGCGTGACCGACCCGGAGGAGAAGCGCAAGATTATCGGCCGCGTCTTTGTTGAGGTCTTCCAGGAGAACGCCAAGAGGATCAAGAGCGTTGAGTTCCTGGGGCAGGGGACGCTTTATCCGGACGTGATCGAGTCTGTATCTCCGACTGGCGGGCCTTCCGCGGTCATCAAGAGCCACCACAATGTGGGCGGGCTTCCCAAGTCGCTGCATCTGCAGCTGCTCGAGCCTTTGCGCGATCTTTTCAAGGACGAGGTGAGAGCGATCGGCAAAGTGCTGGGCCTGCAGGATGTCATCCTCAAGCGTCAGCCGTTCCCGGGTCCGGGATTGGCGATCCGCATTCTGGGGGATGTCACCGAGGAGCGTCTCAACATCCTGCGCGAGGCGGATGAACGGGTTTTGGAGGAGATCAAGAAGGCCAACCTTTACAACGAGGTCTGGCAGTCTTTTGCGGTCCTGTTGCCGGTCAAGACCGTGGGTGTCATGGGCGACCAGCGCACTTACGAGAACGTGATCGCGATCCGCTGCGTCAGCAGCGTCGACGGCATGACTGCCGATTGGGTGCATCTGCCGTATGAACTTCTGGGCAAGATTTCCAACCGGATCATCAACGAAGTGCGCGGTGTCAATCGCGTTGTTTACGACATCAGTTCCAAGCCGCCCGCGACTATTGAATGGGAATAATTTGCTTTAATACGGAGTCAGCCGTCAGCGGTCAGCGGTCAGCAGTCCAGCTCTGCTGACAGCTGATTGTTGACCGCTGACTTTTTATGTCCCAACTTTTCATCCATCTCCATCGGCATACCAAGCACTGCTTTCTTCAATGCGTGCATCAGCCTGACATCGTTTTACCGGAGAGGCTGTGAACATGAACAGATCAGCCCAACTGCGTTCTGCCTTCTCCAGTCCTTTGGCCCGCGCGATGTGTTTTTTGATTCTGGTCGCGTCCTGGTTGTGGTGCATCAGTCCGTTCCTGAATGGCCAGCTGTTCATGGGCGCGGATAACGGGCAGAGTCTTCACTGGATTACCTATCATTTCGAGCACTTTATCGAGGGAGTTTATCCATTCTGGGATCCGTTCCACGGGCGGGGAAGATATGATTACACTCAGGCTCATCTGATCGGTGAATTTAATCCGCTGTTATTGATTTCCCCGCTTTTTTTGTCGCTAGGATTGCCGCCGTATGCGGCTTTCTTGAGTTTTGTCATTCTTTACGCCATTGTTCTTTTCGGAGGCGTTTATCTTCTTTTGCGGCAGCTGTCCGTGCGTTCGTCTCTGGCTTTGCTGGGGACGCTTCTCCTGATGTTTTCCTCGATCTTTTCAGCCTTGATCTTCTGGCAGATGGATCTGACCACGATCACGGCGCCAATGATCTGGTTCTTTGTTTTCCTGCAGGGGTTTGTCAGTGCGAAGCACCGCAACAGAAAACGCTGGAATCTTGCCGGAATGGGACTGGTCGTGGCCTTGGCGCTGACCGCGTATATTCCTTATTATTTCCTGACGGTCGTCGGCTGTGTCTTGCTGGCGTGTCTGATCTGCCTGCCTCGCGAGGTGGTCCGTTTTTTTGTCGCTCTGCTGAAGTTCCTGGTGACAGATCCTTTCTTTAGTCTGTTTCTGATCGCCTTGCTTTGTCTGACAGTTTTTCCTTCGCTCCGGTGTTTGCTGGCGCTGAAGGATCCCCAGAACGTTCTTTTGTATGGACGCACTACCGAGAGCGGCGTGAATTCCCTGGAGGTTGGTCAGCAGATGATCGTTAACAGTGGATTGCTCGCGCGGGCCAGTTTCGCCGAACTCTTCACCGACTTTCGGAATGCATCCCAGCATTACGTGTACATTTCCGGGTTGGCGTATGTTTTATTCCTGATCGCTGTTTGGAATCGGGTGACGCGCCGGCAGGTCGTGATCTTTCTGTCAGGGCTGTTCCTGTTCCTGATCGCCGCGACCAGCGCAACGCCGGTCTTTGATTTTCTGTATCAGCACCTGTCATTCTTTCGGCAATTTCGGAATTATTATTTCTTCTGGCCGGCGTTGATAGTGATGGCGATCGTGCTGTTGATCGGCGAGTTGGAGAAGTTCCTGGCCGATCTGCCGCAGCGCGGGCTGCGCAAGGCGATGCTGGCATTCTGGGTGATCGCGGTCCATGGCGGGGCGGCTTTATTTTTGCTACACCTGCAGGATTCTTCGCCGGGGACATTTGTCATGCTCTTGGCAAGCCTGCTTTGGTTCTTGACATTCCTATTTTGGCAGCCGTTGCGGGCAAGACCGCATGTCTTTGTTGTCATTCTTGGGTTCATCGCGCTTGTGCAGCCGATCGAGGTCCTGGGGAATTTTCAGGGGCTGGCTGGTCGGAGTCGCGCAGTCACGGAACATCAGAGACTGCCGATGAAGTTTGCTTTGGAAAGGCCGCGACCATCAAAGGAACTTGGAAGTAGTTATTTTCTCAGGCCGAAGCTGCGCAAGGATGATGCCGGTTTTTATGCAGACGATTATTTCGGTCAGAGGGGATCGTATTTTCTGGGCAAGACGATTCCCAAAAGTGTTCTTGAACCTTACGTCATGAAGAAATTTGTTTTTTATCCGGCTGCGCGGCTGGCGAGCGCTTCCAAGGCTGATCAGGGCCGGTTGATTGCGGCTTTGTCTGGCAATGGTCCGGCAGTGGTGGAGGATGCTCGCGGGGTTGGCGGCTCAATGGACGGCCGCGAGGTGGTGCTGGACGCAGCAAGCTTTGTGAAGGTCAGGGATTTCAATGCCAACGCCGTACGCCTGGATGTGGCTTTGCCGTATCGGGCGTTTTTTGTGTACAACGACAGTTATCATGATCAGTGGACGGTCACGGTCGACGGAAAAAGGCAACCGCTTTATCGGGCGAACGGGGCGTTCAAAGGGGTTTGGATCGATCAAGGAGCGCATCGTGTCGCCTTTCAATTCCTTTCGTCGTGGTGGAATCTCTATTATTATTCGATCATTTTGATCAATGCCATTTGGGTTGGCAGTCTTGTGTTCAGCTACAGGAAGCTTCCGGAATAAGCGCATGAAGAGAAAACTTTTCATTCCCATGGCCGTGGTTTACGGCGCCGCAGTGTTGCTGGTGGCGGTCTTTTTCAATAAGACGCAGGCGATCGTCCAACGATTGAATACCCTGCAGATTCTGGCCAATTATCCGGCTAATTTGATAGCCGGTCGCCAGCCTTTTGATGAAGGAAGGATGCGCAGTGCATTGCGGTATTATGTTCTGCTGTCCGAGTGGTTCCCGGATATGCCGCGGGCGTACGAGATGCGCGGCCTGTGCCGCATGCTGCTGGGGAATGAGGCCGAGGCCGGCCGGCTTTTTGATCAGGCATTCCGTAAGGAGAAAAGCTTTTTCTGGCTCTCCTACGAGGAGGGAGTCGCCTTGTATCATCAAGCTCGCTGGAAGGAGGCGGCCGCCAAGTTCAGGGCGGTTCTTTCCGACGACTTAAAGCAGCAAAGGTTCAACGCAGTGCTTTCTCCGTTAAGGACTTTTTCTGCGCCCGCTCGTGAGAAGTTGCTGGAGATGATCCCGGAGTGGGTTTCCCGCATCAGAAGGGACAGCGCCTGGATGCTGGTGCGGTCCCTGGCTCGCGGCGGCGATGAGGCCGGTGCCTTGAAGGTCTTAAAAAGTAACGGAGATTTTTTCGAAGGTGACCGGGATCAGATTCTGTTATATGGGATGGCATTAAGTTATGATACCGGCAACTCGCATGATGCGTTGGCATCAGCGGAGATGTTATGGTCTTCAGAAACGAACCGCCCCTTGGTCCATGATATGGTGGATTTTATAAAGACACAGGAGTCTGGCAAGACGAAGCATCGGGAGCGGATGATCGACAGGGAAGAATTCCGCAAAGGTTTTGCGATAAACATTACGGCTGATACAATCCATCCCTGGACGCTTTGCCTCAGTCCGGGCAAGGAAAAGTTATTGTGATCGTATAATGTTCCAAGGATAAAGATCCATGAGCAGTTTCGTACATCTTCATTTGCACACCCAGTACAGTCTTCTCGACGGCGCGTGCCGTCTCAAGGATATCTTCCAGAAAGCCAAGGAATTGGGAATGCCGGCGGTCGCGATGACCGACCACGGGAACCTCTTTGGCGTCATTGATTTCTATGATGAGGCCGTGAGCGCGGGCATCAAGCCCATCATCGGCTGCGAAACATATATTTCCCCGACTACGCGCTTTGACAAGTCTGGCGACCAGAAGACCGGGCATCTGGTCCTTTTGGCTGAGACCAATGAAGGGTATGCCAACCTCATGAGGCTGGTCTCGATCGCTTATCTGGAGGGGTTTTATTATAAGCCGCGGATCGACAAGGAGATCCTGTCCCGCTATTCTAGGGGATTGATCGGCCTTTCGGCGTGCCTCAAGGGCGAAGTTGCCCAGAAGCTCATGGCCGGAAAATATGACGAGGCCCGCAAGGCGGCAGAGGAGTACCGTCATATTCTGGGGCCGAAGAATTTTTTTCTCGAGGTCATGGACCACGGCATGCCGGAGCAGAAGTCCGTGAATGAAGGGCTTCTGAAGCTTTCGCGTGAGATGGGGATCCCGCTCGTGGCGACCAATGACGTTCACTATCTTCTTCCTGAACATTACGAGGCGCACGAGGCGCTGTTGTGTATCCAGACGCAGACGACGCTGTCAGATCCCAAGCGTATGAGAATGAATTCGGATCAGTTTTATTTCCGCAGCGGGGATGAGATGGCGCGGCTGTTTGCCTGGGCACCGGAGGCGATCGCCAATACCGCGGCCATTGCTGAGCGCTGCAACGTCAAGCTCGAGTTTGACAAGTACCATGTTCCGGAATTCACCTCGCCGACCGGAGAGACCAAGGAGGTCTATCTCAGGAAGCTTTGCCTGGAAGGCGTTCAGGAGCGTTACGGCGCCAATGTCCCTGATGGCGTCATGAAACAGATGGATTTTGAGCTTAAGGTCATCGGCGACCTGGGGTTCATCGGCTATTTCCTGATCGTGTCGGATTTTGTCCGTTATGCCAAGGCCCAGGGCATTCCCGTCGGGCCGGGGCGCGGGTCAGCGGCAGGCAGTATCATCAGTTACCTTTTGGGGATCACGGACCTGGACCCGCTCAAGTATTCGCTTTTTTTTGAAAGGTTCCTCAACCCCCAGCGCGTGAGCATGCCGGATATTGACATTGACTTCTGCTTCGAAAGGCGCGGCGAGGTCATTGAGTATGTGGCCAATAAATACGGCCGGGACAATGTTGCCCAGATCATCACCTTCGGGACCATGCAGGCCAAGGCCGTGGTGCGCGATGTGGCCCGTGTCATGGGCCTGCCGTACGCGGATGCGGACCGCATCGCCAAGCTGATCCCCAATGAACTTCACATCACGCTGGAAGATGCGATCGCAGCCGAACCGCAGCTGCGGCAGCTCATCGCCGAGGATGAGAGCACCCGCAAGCTCGTTGAGACGGCCAAGGTTCTGGAAGGCCTGACGCGCCATGCCTCGATCCATGCCGCGGGCGTTGTCATCTCCGACAAGGCGCTGTCCGAGTATGTGCCGCTTTACAAGTCGACGGATAACCAGATTACCACCGCCTTTACGATGAAGGGCATTGAGAAGATCGGGCTTCTTAAAATGGATTTTCTGGGGCTGAAGACGCTGACCCTGATTCAGGACGTTATCCGGATCATCAAGGAGACGACCGGCGTTGAGGTCGATATTCGCAAGCTTCCCTTGGATGACAAGAAGACCTACGAATTGTTGGGCCGTGGGGAGAGTGCGGGTATTTTTCAGTTGGAATCTGGCGGCATGAAAGACCTCCTGCGGCGCATCAAGCCGACGGAACTGGAAGACATTATTTCGATCCTGGCTCTGTACCGTCCCGGCCCCATGCAAAGCGGCATGATGGATGATTTCATCAAGCGCAAGCGCGGGGAGGAGCCGGTCAAGTATCCGCATCCCAAGCTTGAGCCGGTGCTGAAGAACACTTACGGGGTTGCCATTTATCAGGAACAGGTCATGCAGATGGCTGCTGTTCTCGCCGGATTCTCGATGACGGAGGCCGATAACCTTCGCCGCGCCATGTCCAAAAAAAAGGCCGAGGTCATGCAGAAGATGCGTGCGACCTTTGTGACGGGCTGCCGGAAGATCAATGCCATTCCCGAGGACGAAGCCAACCGTCTGTTCGACACGATCGATTATTTTTCAGGTTACGGGTTCAACCGTTCTCATTCCGCGGCCTACGCGGTCGTCTCCTACCAGACGGCGTGGCTCAAGGCCAATTATCCGGTCCAGTTCATGTGCGGACTGCTCACCAATGAAAAAGACAATACCGACAAGATCGTGGAATACGTCAAAGAAGCCGAGTCCATGGGCATCCAGGTCCTGCCGCCGGATGTGAACGAAAGTTTCTCGACGTTTACCGTGACCGGTGAGCGGACGATCCGTTACGGCCTTTTGGGCGTGAAGAACGTCGGCGCTGCCGCGATCGACGCCTTGATCCGCGAGCGTAAGGCCAAAGGCGCGTTCACCTCGCTGTTTGATCTGTGCAAGCGTGCGGATGCGCGAACCGGCAATCG
>JADFXE010000010.1:669-2633 GCA_015233705.1 Candidatus Omnitrophota bacterium | reverse complement strand
CAAGGTCATTGAAAGTCTGGTCAAATGCGGGGCGTTCGATTCCCTCGGTGCCCGGCGTTCACAGATGATGGCGGTGATGGACCAGGCGCTTTCCTCGGGCACGAAGTTTCAGAAGGAGCAGGAGACCGGACAGATGTCGCTTTTTAGCGTCGGAGAGGAGAACGGCGGCTTTACGAAGATGGAGGACACCTATCCTGACATGAAGGAATGGCCTCAGCCGCAGCTGTTGTCATTTGAGAAGGAGCTTTTGGGCTTTTACCTGAGCGGCCATCCGCTGGACCGTTACCAGATCGAGATTAAAACATTCACCAATGCCACGACCAAGAAGCTGGCGCGCATGAGCGAGGGCGCGGGTGTTTCCATGATTGCCCTGATCAGTCAGTTGAAATTGACCAGCACCAAGAAGACCGGCGAGCGCATGGCCGTGGTCTGGCTGGAGGACCTAGACGGGACCGTTGAGTCCGTCATCTTCCCCAAGGTTTACCAGCAGGTCTTTCAGACCATCAAGGCCGGCGTGATCGTGGTGGTCAAGGGCAAGGTGAGCAATCGCGACGGCGAGGCCAAGATACTGATCGATGACATCAAGGATATCAACGAGCTTTACCAGCTGGTCAAGATGATCACCATTGATATGACCAAGGCCGGCCCGGACAAGCTGGCCCAGGTCAAAAAGAGGCTGGAGCGTTTTCCCGGCAAGGTGCCGGTGCACCTGCAGATCGACACCAAGAATTACCGCAGTGTCGAGATCAAGGTCGGGCGGGACCTGCATGTCTCGCCCAGCGAGGTCCTGATGGAGGAGATCAAGAGCATTGTGGGGGAGGGCGCGTTTAAGGTTGTGATTTAATGAGGCCCAAACTTATGGAGGCCTTTTAGCGGACACAAGTTTGCTGGTTGAATTAACCTTGTCTCGTCAAAGACGGGATCGGGGTTCTTAAGAATGCGCCGAATTTTTTAAAAAGAACACGCCGGACTTGTTTCTTATCAGGCCCGATAGTATAAAGATACGTCAAGAAAGGATGGGTATGCCTCCCCGGGTTTCGCTGATTCTGCCAACCTACAATGAATCCGGCAACATCATGCCGTTGATCGAGCAATCCCATCAGTATCTTTCCCCGTGGGAACATGAGATCATTGTGGTGGATGACAACAGTCCCGACGGAACCTATGATCTTGTCCGCAGATCAGGCCTGCCTTTTGTCCGTGCCATTCTCAGGGAAAAAGATCCCAGCCTGGCCAGGGCCATCCGCTGCGGCCTGGAGAACGCCAGGGGCGAGATCCTGGTGGTCATGGATTCGGATTTTAACCATAGGCCGGAAGATCTGTCTTTCATGGTATCAGCCCTTGACCATTATGACCTTGTGATCGGCTCCCGTTTCGTGTACGGCGGGTCAATGACAAGCATGACCAGATATCGCCTGAGCTGGCTTTTTAATATTTTTGTTCGTTTCACGACGGGTGGAAGCATCACGGACAGCCTGTCAGGTGTCTTTGCCGTGAAAAGGGAGATCCTCAAGCATCTTGATTACGACAAGATATTTTTCGGCTACGGCGAGTATTACATTCGCTTTCTTTATTTTCTCCAGAAGCAGAAGATAAGGATCGTTCAATTCCCGTCGGCGTATGGCGCGCGGCTGGCCGGCAAGGGCAATAGCGCATTTGGAAAGATATTCGTCAAGTACTCCATTGCCACGATTCGGCTGGCCTGGCAGCAAAGAGTGCTCAGGCATTTTTTCAAAAAATAAAGCGGAGAACATGGACTATCGCATTCTCAAAGGTTTTGAGAAAGAAATATGCTGGACTGCGGCAGCGCTTCATGACGATGCCTTGTCATCCGGCGGCTTCATAACCAGTTTTGGTAGGAACTTCCTGCTGGAGATTTACCGGGTCATCCTGGAGGACCGCTTGGGGTTTATGGTGTGTGCCCTTGACGAGGGGCGGCTGAAGGGATTTGTGATTGGGCTGGA
>JADFXE010000010.1:0-627 GCA_015233705.1 Candidatus Omnitrophota bacterium | reverse complement strand
TTTCCGCTGATCCGCCGGCCAGAAATGTTCGCCAAGATCCTGGAGACCCTGCAGTATGGAAAGAGAACCGGAACCGAAGCTGGCGGCGAGTTGCTCGTTATTGCGGTGAATGCTGCTCAGCGCGGACAGGGTGTAGGGCGGCAGCTGGTGTCCCTCCTGGAGGAAGAGTTCCGACGCAGGTCTGTTGGGGCGTATCAGGTCACGGTCCATTCGGACAGGGAAGCGGCCAATCGTTTTTATCATCATTGCGGGTTCCAGAGCGAAAAGAAATTCAAGTTATACGGATTGTCGTGGGATTTATATACCAAACATCTTGAAAAGGAATGACGCTTTATGGCGAAGAAAAAGATGATACCCTGGGCCAGGCCTTCGTTCTCGGTGGCAGAACAGCGATTCCTGAACCAGGCCTTGAAGACGTCCTGGATTTCCCGAGGGCCTTTGGCCAGCAAGTTTGAGAAGGACTTCGCGGCTCTTTTGGGCGCGGATAACGGCTTGGCTGTCTCCAGCGGGACTGCGGCGCTTTACCTGGCCCTTTCGGCGCTGGAGATCGGGCCCGGAGATGAAGTGATCGTCCCTGGCATGACATTTGTTGCGCCGGCCAACATGGTTCTTGCCGTCGGAGCGAAA
>JADFXE010000080.1:3677-5594 GCA_015233705.1 Candidatus Omnitrophota bacterium | reverse complement strand
GGGAGCATAAAATTTTTCGGAGAAAAATTTTATGGAGCAAAAAGAGAAACTCTACGAAGGCAAGGCCAAGATCCTTTACGCTACGGAAAGCCCGGATTTCGTGATCCAGCATTTTAAGGATGATGCGACCGCGGGTAACGGAAAGAAGAAGGGCGTCATCGATGAGAAAGGCGTGATGAATAACGCCATTTCCTCGAGTATGTTCGAATATCTGGGCAGCCATGGCGTCCCGACGCATTTTGTCAGGAAGCTCAATGACCGCGATATGCTGGTGAAAAAGGTCGTGATTGTCCCGGTCGAGGGAATCGTCCGCAACCGCGCTGCGGGTTCCCTGTGCCGTAATTACGGCGCGACTGAAGGCAAGGTCCTGGCCCGTCCGATCCATAAACTTGAGCTGGGGGATAACGGCAAAAAGCAGCCCGCTGTGCGCCATCGCCTTGATCGTCGCTGCCGCGCGCGGGCTTTCAAATATCTTAAAGAGCTCCTCCCTTACGCGCTCCGCGGAAGCGTTCCTGATCAGGCGTACCCGGGGCGTGATCGCCGCCAGGGTCTGCGCCTCGACTTTAAAGCCGGTCTGGGCCGACAGGCTGTACGCCCGCAACAGCCTCAATGGATCGTCATCAAAAGCAGCGGCGCTGGTCATCCGGATGGTCTTTGAAGCGATATCGGCCAATGCCCTGGGGTTTTTACGGCAGGCAGACAGGATCGGACGGCCCGGGCCAAGAGCCATAAGATCGACGACAAATGTATTGATGGTAAAATCACGCTTGTTGATATCGCCGGACAGGTCCTTCGCGCGCAAGTCGGCAAAATCATAGGTCCATAATTCGCCGGCGATCTTCTTGGCCACCCGGGCACACCCCGACTCTTTATCCAGTAAAATGAATGCCCCGCGTACTTTCTTTGCGAAAGCCCGCGCAAAAACAATTGCACCGGACGGAACAATGAAATCAAGGTCGTGCCCCTGATGCGCCGCCCGCGTCAAATACAGATCACGCAGATATCCGCCGACCAAAAATAAAGGCACGTTCTTTCGTCTGGCCAAATCAATGGCGGAGAGAACGTCCGGAAGTCTGTCAATGTCAGGCCGGGGAGCCACGATGCGCCTCACATCTCATTCGAGATCACTTGAGTAAAGATCTTTTCATCTACGTACATCGGGATCTTAAGCCGTACCGCCACTGCTATACCGTCGGACGGTCTGCAGTCGATCCCGATCACATGGCCTGATTTGTCCCGCAGCCGCAGCTTGGCAAAGAATGTGCCGTCCACCAGATCGTCGATCGACAGGCTCTCCGCATGGGCGCCGAGAGAAGCAAGGACCGTGACCAGCAGGTCGTGCGTCAGGGGCCTTGGCGCCTCGATGCCGGAGATCTTCATCTGGATGCTTGAGGCCTCAACGAAGCCGATCACAATGGGGATTTGCCGCGATCCGCCCTTTTCGCGCAGAACGACAGCCTGGTCATGATTTTTCTCGTCAATGATGATCCTGGACAATTCAACGGCGACCATTTGATCTTTTTCCCTTCTGATCACGTTCACGCTCAAGGATCACCTGGATCTCTTTCATGAAATGGCTCACATCCCGGAATTGCCGGTATACTGATGCAAAACGCACATAGGCCACTTCATCAAGGGTATACAACTTTTCCATGATCAGCTCGCCAATGACCGACGAATCAACTTCGCGGTCATACTTCTTCTGGATCGTGCGCTCGATATCGATCGCCACATCCTCGACCTGGGCGACGCTCACGGGGCGTTTTTCGCAGGCCTTCATGATCCCGTTGATCACCCGCGAACGATCGTACGGCTGACGGCGAGCGTCCTTCTTGATGACCATCAGCGAAACCTGCTCGACATATTCATGCGTGGTAAAGCGTTTGGAACACTTGAGACATTCCCGCCTGCGGCGGA
>JADFXE010000080.1:493-3619 GCA_015233705.1 Candidatus Omnitrophota bacterium | reverse complement strand
GCATTTCATGCGTAGGACAACCCCTCATAAATAGGAAATGTTTTTGTCAACGCTTCCACACCGGCACGCACCCTGTCAAGCTCAGAGGCCTTCTCACGATTAATGATGGCCCGGTCGATCAGTTCGGCGACCTTCTCCATATCCGCCTCTTTCATCCCGCGCGTTGTCAAGGCTGGCGTCCCAACACGTATGCCGCTGGTCACCGCCGGTGCCTGGGTATCAAAAGGGATAAGATTCTTGTTCACCGTGATCTTGACGGCATCAAGGAGCGTGGCCGCATCTTTCCCCGTAATCGCTTTCGGGCGAAGATCGACCATGAAAAGATGATTGTCCGTTCCGCCAGAAACGATACGGAATCCGCGCTTTTCCAGGGCAGCGGCAAACGCCTTGGCATTCGCCACCACCTGCTTTTGATAAATCTTGAATTCAGGTTTTAACGCCTCGCCAAAAGCCACCGCCTTGCCCGCGATCACATGCATCAGCGGCCCGCCCTGGATCCCGGGAAAAATATTCATGTCAATCTTCTTGGCAAACTCTGCTTTGCACAGGATGATCCCGCCGCGAGGCCCGCGCAGCGTCTTGTGAGTCGTCGATGTCACAAACTCGGCATACGGCACCGGGTTCGGATGGACGCCGGCCGCGACTAACCCGGCGAAATGCGCCATATCTACGAACAGGATGGCGCCGATCTTATCGCAAATTTCCCGAAAACGCTTAAAATCCAGAACCCGGGAATATGCCGAATATCCGGCAATGATCATTTTTGGTTTATGTTCCAGGGCGAGGCGTTCCACTTCATTCATATCGATCCGCTCGGTCTTCGGATCGACCTTGTAGGAAATCATGTTGTAAAGCTTGCCGGAAAAATTGATCTTGAGCCCGTGCGTCAAATGCCCGCCGCAGGCCAGGTCCAGCCCCATGACAGTATCCCCCGGCTTTACGGCGGAAAGGTAAACTGCCATATTAGCCTGCGACCCCGAATGCGCCTGGACATTGGCGTGGTCGGCCCCGAACAACGTCTTCAGCCGGTCTATTGCCAGCTGTTCAACCTCATCGACGTTCTCGCAGCCGTTATACCAGCGCGCTTTGGGATACCCTTCGGCATATTTATTTGTCAGCACCGAACCCATGGCTTCCATGACCGCCTGGGAAACAATATTCTCTGAAGCAATAAGCTCCAGGTTCTCCTGCTGGCGTATTAGCTCGCTTGCAATGCTCCGGTGTACATCGGGATCAGTCTTTGGCAGATGCTTCATCATAACCTCTATTCCTTGCTCTTTAGAAAACGTTTCTCGATCGCCTTAACCTGTTTAACACGGCGCAAATGACGTCCGCCTTCAAAATCCGTCGACAGCCAAACCTTGATGATCTCCATCATTTCCTTTTCGGCTATAAAATTGGAGCCTAACACGAGAACATTGGCGTTATTGTGCTGACGGGAAAGGACCGCCACTTCCCTGCTGTGACATAGTGCCGCATACGCCCCCGGCACTTTATTGGCCGCGATCGAATGCCCGATCCCGGTCAGGCACAAAAGGATCCCGCGGGAGTTCTTGTGTTTCGTGACATTCAAGGCGACGGCCAGGGACAGCTTTGGATAGTCGCACGGCGGTTCCGGCACATATGTCCCGACATCGATAACTTCATGGCCCTGGGCCCGCAAGAACAGAACGATCTTCGCCTTCAATTCAAATCCCCGGTGGTCCGCGCCGATAAATATAGTCATTTTGACTCCAAAAGGATTCTTTTGGAGCCAGCCAGAGGGCTGCCAGAGGCCCAACGGGGCCTCGGAGCCTTCTGGAGACCTCCAAAGAATCAGATTAAATTGATAACTTTCCCCAAACAATCATCAATGAACGCCGCACAGGCCTGATATTCCGCCCGCGCATGGCCGATGGGGTCAGGGATATCCAGGTCGGATTCCCGCCTCACCGGCGCACTTCGAAACTCGCCCAGCAGATACACACGCGGTTCCACCGACGGAACACGCTCAAGGACCTGGGAGCGGTGCAAACGCGTCATCACGAAAATAAGATCGGACTTCTTAAGGAGCATGTTGGTGAGCGGCCGGGATAAATGTTCCCGCGCGTCCATCCCGTAGCTCTTAAGCACTCCCAGTGCCTCCTGACTCGCAGATGTCGGGAAGAGCACGCTTGTCCCGCAGGAGGACACATCAACGTCCTTGCGGCCTTTGATCCTCTTACGAAACAAATATTCCGCCATGACTGAGCGGCAACTGTTCCCGGTACATATGAAAAGGATGTTCTTGCACCCGACCACCGTATTGACATCTTCCTGGCTGATTACGCCTTCACGGACAACCGTCGGCTTCGCTTTCGTAAAATCCACGATCGTAGAGGCTGTGCCGATATCCACTTTCCCGCTGTCGATCGCCAGATCGACCAGACCGTCGAGGTCCCGCAGCGCTTCGGCGCACGTTGTCGGAGGAGGATTACCCTCAACATTTGCAGATGGCGCCGCGATCGTACAGCGCGCGTTCTCTACCAGCTTGAGCGCGACCAGATGGTCCGGGATACGGATCCCTATTGTTTGCCCCGGCGTCTCACCGGCCGCCGGGACGATCACGGTCAACGGGCCAGGCCAATACCGATCGACCAGCTTATACAGCTTTGGATCGGCATAAGTTGTGTAATTGCGGATCAACTCCTTCTGAGCAACCATCACCGAGAAAGGCTTGTCATCGGAACGCTTCTTGACCTCCCGCAGGCGCTTCATTGCCACGGGATTGGCATTATCTGCCGCAATGCCGTAAACCGTCTCCGTCGGAAAAATAACAAGCCCGCCCTTGTGCACGCAACGCGCGGCCTCAAGGACAAGTTCCGTTTCCGGCGCCAGAGGATCGATCTTAAGGATCTTGGTTTTCATTTCTTGCCCCATTAACCGTCACCAACCGCACGTAGAGACGGAAAATTTTCCGTCTCTGCACACATCCTTACCCCTTCAATATCTTCTGCGCCTGGTCTTGCGAGAATTCTTCAAGCTTCTTTAAAAGCCCGGGTTCAGACAAGGCCAGGATGCGCACCGCGATCAGCGCCGCGTTCTTGGCACCGGGCTTGCCGATCCCAACACCCGCCACCGGCACTCCCGGAGGCATCTGGATCGTCA
>JADFXE010000080.1:0-466 GCA_015233705.1 Candidatus Omnitrophota bacterium | reverse complement strand
CAAGGGGGATACCGATCACCGGGATTTGAGTATGCGCCGCCACCGTACCCGCCAGCGCCGCTGATCCTCCCGCAGCGCAGATCACCACTTTCACACCGCGGCCCGCCAGTTCTTCGGCGTATTCGGCCGTTTGCTTGGGCGTGCGGTGCGCGGAGAGCACTTTCACCTCATTACTGACACCAAAGGCGTCCAGCATCTTCACCGCCTCTTCGACGACCGGCATATCATTCTTGCTTCCCATCATTAAAGCAACCTGGATGGCTTTCATCACTATCGCCTGTTCAGCGCCTTCAAGCCGATATCTTTTCTGACCTGCACCCCGTCAAATACGGTACCCGACACAGCCTTATATGCGGCCGCAATTGCCTGCGATATGCCGGAGCCCAGCGGCGTGACGCCAAGAACACGCCCGCCGGATGATACCCCCCGTCCGCCGTCTTTTTTCGTGCCCGCGTGGAACACAACG
>JADFXE010000079.1:3128-5640 GCA_015233705.1 Candidatus Omnitrophota bacterium | reverse complement strand
CTAGTTCGCTCATGCGGTAGCGGCAGTGCTGGCTTATCCCGGCGCCGGTCCGGAGCATTATTTTTACAAGACAACCGGTCGGGCAGAGTATGTCTCGGTGGATGATAAGGAAGCGATCGAGGGCGTAAAGCTTTTGGCTCGAGTTGAAGGGATCATTCCGGCTTTGGAATCTGCGCACGCGATCGCCTATCTTCCCAAGCTTGCCCGTCGGGTGAAAGGCAAGAAGACCGTGATCGTCTGCCTCTCGGGACGAGGGGATAAGGATATGGGAACTATTAAGGAATTGATATAGGTCAACAGTCAGCAGGTTTTTCTGCTGACAGCTGACTGCTGACATTGGCCATGAACCGCATTGATCTCACATTCAAGAAACTCCGCTCGGCCAAAAAGAAGGCCTTCATTGCCTTTATTACCGCTGGCGACCCGAGCCTGAAGGCGACCGAGGAGCTGGCGCTGGCCTTTGAGAGGTCAGGTGTCAATATTCTGGAGCTTGGTGTCCCGTTTTCAGATCCTATGGCTGACGGACCGACTATCCAGGCCGCATCTTTTCGCGCTCTCAAGCGGGGCGTGACCTTAAGAAAGATCTTGTCGACGGTCAGGTCGATTCGCGAGCGTTCGCGGATGCCGATCGCGCTCATGACGTATTACAACCCGGTCTTTCATTTCGGCGAGGAGAAATTTGTCAGGGCAGCGAAAGAGGCGGGAGTTGACGGCTTGATCATTCCTGATCTGCCGGTCGATGAGGCGGGCACTCTTTGCCGTCATGCTAAGGCAGCGGACATTGCGACCATTTTCTTTCTGGCGCCGACAACGGCCAAAGAGCGCATGCCGGCCATCGTCAGGGCATCGACAGGTTTTATCTATTTTGTCTCGGGCGGCGGCGTGACCGGTGCGAAGAGGGCGGTGCCGGATGTACACCGCTGCTTCCGTGTGGCTAAGACAAGCACAAAAATGCCGATCTTCGACGGGTTAGGTGTTGCTGATGCCCGGCAGGTGAGGTCCATGGGCTGTCATGCGGACTGCGTTATCGGCGGCAGCGCGATTGTAAAGGAAGTTGACCGGAACGCAGACCGGCCGGATATGGCGGCCCGCGTGAGTGGTTTTGTGAAGAACCTTTCAGCAGCCCTTTGATCGTCGGCTATTTTGTATAAGCCAGCAGACCTTTCTATGTATAAAAAAGCTGTCCTTTCCAACAAATTACGGGTGATATCGAATGAGCTGCGCGATCGCGAAAGTGTCGCGGTCGGCATCTGGGTCGGCGTCGGCGGCCGTTTTGAAGAGGACGCCATGAAGGGCGCGGCACATTTTCTGGAGCATATCCTTTTTCGCGGCAGTCTCAAGTATTCCTGCAATGAGATTAAAGGCCAGATCGAGGGCGTGGGCGGTTCGCTCAATGCCTTTACCGGCGAGGAGCAGACTTGCTATTACGCCAAGGTCCCGGCAAAGCATTTTGAATCGACCATGGACATTCTTTCCGATATGGTCTTTTTTCCGCTGATTCAGAAGAACGACCTGGAGCGCGAGCGTTCCATTATTCTTGAAGAGATCAAGATGTACCATGACCTGCCGCAATACTATGTCCTTGAGCTTTTGGACGGGCTGGTCTGGCCGGATCATCCTTTGGGAAAGAGTCTCGCCGGAACAGCGGATACTGTCGGAGCCATGGGGCAGGCCGAGCTGCGCAAGTTCCATCGCGGGCACTATGCGCCGGACAATGTCGTGGTTTCTGTCTGCGGGAATTTCTCGCACGATGGAGTGGTTGCGGCGCTGGAGGATAAACTTGGCAATTTTCGCGGTCAGCCCAAGAGCGAGTGTGTGCCGTTCAAGGGTGCGCAGAAGAAGCCGCGCGTGAAATTTTTTCGCAAGGAGACCGAGCAGATGCATCTGGCGCTGGGTTTTCCGGGTATGCGAGCGGATCATCCGGACATCTACGCCATGGCGATACTGAACATCATGCTCGGCGGGAACATGTCCAGCCGTCTGTTCGATGAGTTGCGGGAAAAGCGAGGCCTGGCTTATTCGGTCTATTCTACGACCAAGACTTATGATGATACGGGTCTTTTCATGATCAAGGCCGGGGTTGACAACAAGAAGCTTGTTGATGCCGTGGACCTTATCCTGAAGATACTCAAACAGCTGAAGCGCGGGGTCATCCGTGACCGGGAGTTCACACGGGCTCGCGAGTATTTTCTGGGCCAGTTCGTCCTGGGACTTGAGGACACGATGGAGCACATGATCTGGATCGGCGAGTCGATGATCGAAAAGAACCGGATCCGCACTCTCGGGGAGGTCGTTTACCGGACTAACGCGGTGACCGTGGATGATATCCGTCGGGTCGCCAATGACATTCTCAAGGACAAGCGCCTCAATCTGGCGGTGGTCGGGCCGCTCAAGGATGAGCAGGAAAAGGCGCTTTCCCGACTTGTTTACGGAAAAGATATCGCCTGAAGTCAGGTGCACATTAATTCGCACGATCACTTGCGTTCGCTTCGCTCCGCAAGTGATGCGCTCA
>JADFXE010000079.1:0-3028 GCA_015233705.1 Candidatus Omnitrophota bacterium | reverse complement strand
TTAATTCGCGCGCTCACTTACGTTCGCTTCGCTCCGCAAGTGATGCGCTCATTAATTCGCGCGCTCACTTACGTTCGCTTCGCTCCGCAAGTGATGCGCTCATTAAAGAATTTTTGGGATTGACACAGGAAGTTCTCTCTATTACACTCAAAACATTATTAATCCATCAAGGAGGTTTTCATGGAGAAGCTGTCATTTTATGATGTGAAGTCCAAGAAGAAGTTCGATTCCGATACCTACACGGTCAAGGAGAAGAGCGGTCGCTTTTTCGCCGTTTGCAAGTCTCCCAACGGCCCGCACGAGTGTTGGCGCGTCCTCAGTAAGGACCAGGCTGCCAAGCTGAAGAAGTAAGTCAACGGTTCACGGAAAGGACGTTTCTATCGCCGCCACGTTGACATCTTTAGACGTTGCCAAGAAGATCGCTGGGCTCGCTTTTGACAAGAAAGCAGAAAATATCGTCATCCTGCAGATGAATGAAGTCGCGAATTTCTGCGACTATTTCGTCATCTGTTCGGGGACGAGTTCCCGCCATCTGAAGGCCATTGCCGACGGTATCGACGATGGCCTTCATGAGATCGGCCTCCCGATCAAGTTCAAGCAGGGCCTCGACGGTGCTTCGAAGGGACGGTTCTTTTCCTTCGGTAATCCGTCGGTGTCGCCGGAAGAGTCCGGCGGGCGCTGGGTCCTTCTAGACATGGGAGATGTCGTGACCCACATCTTTGAAGGTTCTTCGCGGGAATTTTACGCGTTGGACCATCTGTGGCGCGAGGCCAAGGCCGTGAAGTGGGACTGAAGCGCTCTTCCTGAAATGCTCCGTATGTTATCACTGATCCGCTCCCAGTTGACTGGTCTGCTTCAGGCGTGTGTCGACACGTTGGGTCCTTTTTCTGCCCAGCCGTCGATTTTTCTGGAGACGCCGGCCCTGAAAGACCACGGCGACCTTGCCTGTAATGTGGCACTCCAGCTCGCCAAGACGCTTCGTCAAAATCCTCTGCAGATCGCGAAATCCATCAAGAAGCTTCTGGATGAAAATATCCCGGCCTCGGCCTTGAAGGGGCTCATCACTTCCGTCGAGGTCATGAGGCCTGGCTTTATCAATTTTCGTTTTGCTCCGGCGGCCTACCATGGTGTGCGCAAAGATCTCCTGACTAAGGGGAGCGATTTTGGACGCACCGATCTTGGTAAGGGCAGGCGCGTTCTTGTTGAGTTCGTCTCGGCCAATCCGACGGGGCCGCTGACCGTGGCACATGCGCGTCAGACTGCGGTCGGGGATGTCTTGGTTAATATCCTTAACGCCACCGGTCATCAGGCCGAACGTGAGTATTATGTCAACGACGGCGGGAATCAGATCCGCACGTTGGGGGCTTCAGTCCAGTTGCGCGCCAGGGAGCTTTTAGGAGAGAAGATCGAATACCCTGAGGATTGTTATCAGGGTGGCTACATCCAGGATATGGCCCGGATTTTTATCGACCAGCGCCAGATCAAGGACCTGGCGGTTCTCGCCGGGTGTCCCTTCGATGAGTTCTGCCATTTTGCCAAGAATTATTTGATGGATGTGATTCGTGAGGATCTGCGCATCTTTCGAGTCAAGTTTGACAACTGGTCGTTCGAATCCGAGATCGCCAGTCAGGATAAGATCGCCAAGACCCTGGAGGATCTCAAGGCCAAGGGCTTTATTTACGAGAAGGACGGCGCGCTGTGGTTTGCGTCGACTCGTTTCGGGGATGATAAGGACCGTGTGGTCAAAAAGAGCGACGGGTTTTACACTTACCTTGCGCCGGACATTGTTTATCACAAGTATAAGTATGACCGCGGATTTGATCTTCTCGTCGACATATTGGGACCGGACCATCATGGTTACATCCCGCGGATCAAGGCTGCGGCCCAGGCGCTGGGCAAGGATGTGACCGCCTTGGAGGGACTCATCATCCAGCTGGCCACGATCTTCAGGGACGGAAAACAGCTGCGCATGTCCACGCGGGCTGGTGAGTTCATCAGCCTGCGGGAAGTGACCGATGAGGTCGGGGTTGATGCCGGGCGTTATTTCATGCTGATGCGTCAGGTGAACCAGCAGCTTGAATTTGATATCGATCTGGCCAAGAAACAGGCCTCTGACAATCCGGTTTATTACATCCAGTATGCCCATGCGCGGACCAACAGCATCCTCAAGAAGGCGCGGGAAGAGGCGGAATTGTTGCCGGCCGGCAGCTTTTCGCGGTTGACTGATGAGGCGGAGATCGAGCTCATAAAAAAACTCGGGCAGTTCCCTGAATTCCTGGACATCTGCGCCCAGCAGCTTGATCCGGCCCCGCTTCCGCGGTATATGCAGGAACTGGCCGGGGTCTTTCATCGTTTTTATGACCGCTGCCGCGTGATCGACGAGGATAAGGCCCTTTCGGCCGAGCGCCTGGCTTTGGTCGACGGCACCCGCATTGTCCTTGCCAACGGTCTCAAGATTCTTGGTGTCACTGCTCCCGAGAAAATGTAACGTTCCCATGTCAAAAACCTGGCGCATTAAAGTCCCTCATCCTAAATTGCAAGGTGAGCTCAGTAATGAGCTTCATGTTCATCCCATCATTGCCCAGATCCTGATCAATCGCGGTATCACGGGCTTTGATCAGGCCAAAACGTTTTTGAACCCTCGTCTGGCAGACCTTCACGATCCTTTCCTTTTGAAAGATATGGACAAGGCGGTCGCGCGGCTGCGCCTGGCGCGTGAGTGCAAGGAAAAGGTCATGGTCTACGGCGATTATGATGTCGACGGGGTCACCTCGACTGCAGTTTTGTGGCGCGCGCTTAAGAAATTTGGCCTTGATGCCGTCAAATACATTCCTCACCGGATGGAAGAAGGCTACGGTCTTAATGACGAAATCATTCCGCTGGCCAGGGAGATGGGCATCAAGCTTCTTATCACTGTCGACTGCGGGGTGACTTCTTTTTATGAGATCGAGAACCTGAGGCGTGAAGGAATCGCGACGATCGTGACCGACCACCATGAGCCTGAAGGGGACAAGGTGCCGGAGGCGGT